>CBHXZU010000493.1:0-5140 GCA_966125105.1 uncultured Prosthecobacter sp. | reverse complement strand
GCCATGCCCAGATCCTTGTGCGCCATTTCGCGTCCGCGGAACTGAAGGAGGCACCGGACCTTGTTGCCCTTGTCGAGGAACTCCTCGGCGTGACGCAACTTCGTCTCGTAATCATGCGTTCCGATATTCACCCGGAACTTGATTTCCTTCATCTTGGATGCCGCGTTCTGCTTGCGGTCTTTGTCGTGCTTCGCGAGTTCGTATTTGAACTTCCCGAAGTCCACGATGCGGCAAACCGGAGGGTTTGCCGTCGCTGCGACCTCGACGAGGTCTAGACCATGTTGCTGGGCGGCCCGCAATGCGTCCTGGATCTTCATGACCCCGAGTTGTTGCCCGGTGGACGCGACAATCACGCGAACCTCTCTCGCGCGAATGCGTTGATTGACTCGAATCTGATTTAGTTGGATGGCGATTTTTAAGTGAGGCTGGCGGACGCGGAGCAGCGGACCGGCCTTTTACTGATCTGTCGCCGTCGCCGGTCCAAGGGGTTCAGCCCACAGCCCGGCGGCTCCTTCCCACCACGCTGGCGACTGTTCGTGGCAGGGTGCAACTGCAGAATCTACAGTCACACAGGTGCTGGATTTACGGGTGTTGAGGTGTCCTCGCAAGGGCTTTTTTGACCGCCTAGGCATTGTAACACAAAGTCGTCACAGCAGCCCGTTTAGTGCGGCCGCCGGCCACCGGCGTTCCGAATTTCCGCATCCCGGATTGCCTTCGGGCCAGCTTGCGCGCTTCCCGGCGAATGCGTATGCAGCGGAAATCATGGACGCGAAAGCCAAAGCCTTCCTCTTCGAACTGCTCCGCACCCCCAGCCCCACAGGTTTTGAAATGAATGGCCAGCGCGTGTGGGCCAAATACGCAAAGCAGTTCGCCGACCGCGTGGAAAACGACGCCTATGGCACCACGTGGGCGACGCTCGAAGGCTCGGCGAAAAAGCCGAAGCGCGTGATGATCGAGGCTCACGCCGACGAGATCGGCTTCATGATCAAGCACATCACGAAGGAGGGATTCCTTCGGGTCGATCGCATCGGCGGCAGCGACACCGCGACGGCGCGCGGCCGGCGGCTCAACTTCCTCGGCGACCACGGCGTCGTGCGCGGGATCATCGGAAACACCGCAATTCACCTGCGCAAGGACAACCTCGGCGATGAGAAGATCCCGAAGATCCACGAGCTTTATGTGGATGTCGGCGCAACGAGCGATGAAGAGGTGAAAAAGCTCGGCCTCCGCGTCGGGCACCCCGCCGTTTACAGCGACGCCGTCGAAGAATTCGGCAAGGACCGTCTCGTCGGACGCGCGCTCGATAACCGCCTCGGCGGATTCATCATCGCGCAAGTCCTCGCCAAACTCGCGAAGAAGAAACCAAAATGCACCGTCTTCGCCGTGAACGCCGTGCAGGAGGAAATCGGCGGCAATGGCGCGAAGATGGTCGCGCATCGCTTGATGCCCGATGTGGCAATCGTCCTCGACGTGACGCATGCCACCGACACACCCGGAATCGACCACGCCACGCACGGCGAGGTGAAACTCGGCGCCGGGCCCAGCATTACCCACGGCACCTGCAATCACCCCAACGTGATGAAGCGCATCATGGAAGTGGCGGAAAAGCGCCACATCCCGCTCCAGCACGAGAGCAGCAGCCGCTACAGCGGCACGGACACAGACCTGATCTTCGACGTGCGCGAAGGCATCCCCAGCGGCCTCATCAGTTACCCGCTCCGCTACATGCACAGCGTCGTGGAAATGTGTGATCTCGGCGACGTGGATCGCACCATCGACTTGGTCGCGGCCTTCGTGGAAAGCGTCACGGAGAAGGACGACTTCTCGCACCGGCTCTAAAACGAGATCGGCAACCCGCCGAACTCATCGCGGGCCTCACTTCCCATCGTCTGAGTTGCGCTAAGCGATGTCTGGATCTCGCTGTAGGTCGTCTGAACCTCACTTACGACGGTCTGGATGCCCTGAAAGTACGTTTGGATGTCCTCAAAGTTCGTCTGCACGCCCTGAAAGGCCATCTGCACGCCCTTAAAGTTCTTGTGCATGCCTTGAAAGTTCATCTGCGTGCGCTGGAAGTTCGGCTGCATGCTCTGGAAGTTTGGCTGCATGCCCTTGAAGTTCGTCTGGATGCTCCTAAAGTTCGTCGGGATAGCCCTACCGGACGTCTGAGTTATACTGAGGCATGGTTGAACTCCCCTAAAGCACGTTCTTTTGGATCTCTCTGAGGCGCGTCTGAACCTCACCGACGCCCCCGCGCATCGCTGACAAACGCCTTAATCCCTGAGATCTCTTCATCGCCCCAAAACCGCTCCCGCTCCAGGCGTCCAAGCCGCCCTTACACCGGCTTATCCACACACTGCGGCGCCGCACCCGCCGGCAACGCAGGCACATCCACCCCGGCCCTTGGCAGCGTCCCGTCCAACTCCTGCCGCCAGTGCGCCACATCCCCCGCCGGCCCGTAGCAATAAATCATCCGCAGCGGCGTTTCCCCCACATTCGTGAGCTGATGAAAAACCCCCGGCGGAATGTAAACCGCCTGCCCCGTCGTCACGATCTCCCGCTCCTCCCCGAGACACATCTCCCCGTTCCCCTCCACGATGAAATAGATCTCCTCCTGCTCCTGGTTGTGCCACGGCACCTGCCCACCATTGGGATCGAGCGTCACATTTCCCATCGAAAAGTTCTTCGCCTGGATCGGCGCCACGCCGCCCACGAGATTCTGCGTGCGACGCCGCGCCGGATAGCGCCGCCCGTCGATTTTCGAAAGATCGCTGATCGTCATCGCCGCGAATTACCGCCGCGAGCGTTCCGCGTCGAGTCCGCCCGCAGTGGAAAGGGTCTGGACGTGAAACGCATTCGTCCCGCATCGTTCCGTCAATGCAAGTCCCGCTACTCGATCTCCGCGCCCAATACGCACCGCTCAAGGCGCAGTTCATGGCCGAGATCGAAGGCGTGTGCGATTCGCAAGGCCTCGTCCTCGGCCCGAAAACCGAGGCCCTTGAGAAATCCATCTGCGACTACGCCGGCGCCGGACATGCCATCGGCTGCAGCAGTGGCACCGACGCGCAACTCATGCTCCTCATGGCGCTCGGGATCGGTTCCGGCGATGCGGTCGTCACCACCCCCTACACCTTCTTCGCGACCGCGAGCTGCGTCGCCCGCGTCGGCGCCCGCCCTGTTTTCGCCGACATCGATCCCGCGACCTACAACCTCTGCCCCAAAGCCACCGAGGAGGTCTTGAAAAAGACCCCAAATGTCAAAGCGATCGTCCCCGTGCACCTCTACGGCTGCTGCGCCGACATGGAAGCCTTTCTCGCCCTTGGCAAAAAATACGGGGTGCCGGTGCTCGAAGACGCCGCCCAGGCGCTCGGCTCCACGCACCCGCTCGGCGGCGCTGGCGCCATCGGCGAAGCTGGCTGGTATTCTTTTTACCCCACCAAAAACCTCGGTGCATTTGGCGACGCGGGCATGGTCGTCTGCAAAGACGCCGCGCTCGCCGCCAAGCTCCGGGCCTTCCGCAACCACGGCATGGAAGTACGCTACTACCACAAGTGGATCGGCGGAAACTTCCGCATCGATGCCCTGCAAAGCGCCGTGCTCAGCGTGAAGCTCCCGCACCTCGACAACTGGAGCGCCGGGCGCCGCGCCCGCGCGGCCGCCTACCGTCGCGCCTTCACGGAAAAGAACCTGCCCGTGACGCTCCCGGTCGAGCCCTGGTCAGCAAGCGGTTCCCCCAACCACCACATCTACAACCAATTCATCCTGCGCACCCGTGACCGCGACCGCCTGCGGGCGCACCTCACCGCCGCCGGCATCGGCTCCGAAATCTACTACCCCCTCTCCCTGCACCAGCAGGAATGCTTCAAAGATCTCGGCTACCGCGAAGGCGATTTCCCAGAATCCGAACGCGCCGCCCGCGAAACCCTCGCCCTCCCCATCTTCCCCGAACTCACCGCCGCGCAGCAGGACTACGTGATCGAGAAGGTCGGGGAGTTCTTTGCTTAGAGCAATTGCCAAAAGTATTTCCGGTAAACGCGGTTCCGTAACGGTTAAAAAGCGGGTCATCCTGAGGGAGCTTTAGCGACTGAAGGACCCCGATCCATTCACGCGAGCTTCCTTAATCGGAAACTTCCATTGGCAGATGCTCTAGAAGGCAGGAATCTGAAATCCGTGAGCCTTAAAATGTATGCCGAGTTCATTGTAGGCTCTTATCGCTGGATCTCGATGCGCTGCAGCAATACTTGGCATGCGATTTTGAACCGTCGCGGGAGTGGATCATCTACCCTGATGACGGGGGAAGCTTGGAGCATGAGCGCATCCCTGCCCGCGCATTGATCTCGATAGCGCACCGAATACTGCGTGCGCATTCTTATGCCGAACCGCAATGCGAGTGGCACGGGAACCGCGAAATGCTGCTAACGACCTTCGCGTTCATGTTCGAAGCTAATGGCAGGGAATACTTCTGGCACTTGGCCAAGGAGAATGGAGTTCCCTCTGGGCAGCTCGACGGAGTTTGGGAAGCGCTTCGATTTCTATGCAAAGGGATTGCGATCATTCCCGTCGGTGAACAAAGCGCCATCCCCTTCAAGAAACCGCTCACCTTGCACGGTTTCAAAATTCGCGTGGCGCGTGCCAGTCTCCTTTGATCGTTAATCGCCGAGTCCCTCCGCTCACCACCACCCTCCGACCCATTAGGGCAAAAAAAGTGCGGCCCCCCGGCGACGATTGTCACCAGAGGGCCGCTGTTCCCCCCAGAACGTGTTTAGTTCTTTCGAACTCTGCGACGACAATAACACTCGCTCAGAATCACGCAACAACAATTTTCACTTTTCGTGAGATTCTCCGCCTGAAACCACCCCGAGTGACAATCGCGTGACGCATTTGAGACAGAAACGAGCCAAAATAAGTCCTAATTCATCCGAGCCCCCCCTCACCTCATTCCTCCCGATTAAGAACGCACAAGGCCCGCAATCCCTTAGGTTCAAAGCAGATAACTTGCCGAACTATTGATAATTGCACCTCGGAGTCGTGGGCGTTGTCTTAGAATAGCCTAGACCAGCCCGAGCCGCCGCGGTGACGCGCAAACAGGTCGCCGCGCAGACCGCGTTTCCGCCCCTACGTCCGTTCGCTGAATGGCTCCTCA
>CBHXZU010000492.1:0-5148 GCA_966125105.1 uncultured Prosthecobacter sp. | reverse complement strand
GATGACCGCGCTGAAGATGTCGCGCGATCAGACCACGGTGGCTGACTTGAAGATGTTGAACCGCGCGCTGAAAGAGATGCGCTATGCCAGCCGCGTCTTCGCGCCGCTGCGCGATCGGAAGAAGGTCACCGTGTTCGGCAGCGCTCGCACCCCGGACAACGCGCCCGAGTTCCTCGCCGCCGAAGAGTTTGGCAAAAAGATGAGTGAGCGCGGCTACATGATCGTCACCGGCGGTGGCGATGGCATCATGGGCGCGGCGCACAAAGGCGCCGGACGCGACTTAAGCATCGGCCTAAACATTCGTCTTCCTTTCGAACAAGCAGCGAATCCCACGATTCACGGCGACACGAAGCTGGTGAACTTCAATTACTTCTTCACCCGCAAGTTGAACTTCGTGAAGGAGAGCCACGCGATCGTGCTCTTCCCCGGCGGCTTCGGCACGATGGATGAAGGCTTCGAGGCGATCACGCTCATGCAGACGGGCAAGGCGCGCATCTTCCCAATCGTCTTCGTCGATCGCCCGAACGGCACCTACTGGAAGACGGTTTTCGACTTCCTCCACAATCACCTCCTCTTCCACAAACTGATCTCGAAGGAAGACTTCGCGTTCATTCGCTTGAGCCCGAGCGTCGACGACGCCGTGGAGCACATTGTGCAGTTCTACTCGAACTTCCACAGTTACCGCTGGATCGGCCCGCGTCTCGTCATGCGCCTCCAGAAAGCGCTCACGAAAGAGAAGCTCGAGAAGATGGACAACGAGTTCGCCGACGTCCTCGCGAGCGGGAAGTTCGAACTCGCGAGCGCATTCCCGGAAGAAAGCGGCGAACCCGAGATCGCTCACCTCCCCCGTCTCGTCTTCCAGCCTCACAAGCGCAACTTCGGCCGGCTTCGCCAGGTGATCGATTCAGTCAATCACCCCGAGTAGTCGGCGGACAGTTCCATTCGGCAAACGTTGCGGCGCGGTTTTCAGGGCGCCATCACAACTTCTCGAATGCAATGTCCGGCGAGTAGAGTCCCTTAAGAGACTCCGTTTCCCGAACGAACTGCGAATAAGCGTCCGCGGGGAAATTTCCGCGCTTTAGCGTCACTCGGGCGCGGCGTTCGATCGTGTCGCCGCTCGTGTTGGTCGTGCTTTCCGCAAGCGAGTATTTGAGCGATTGCGGAACTGAATCCTTGGCCTTCGACGGCGCGCGCCAACCCTTCGGCGTCTGCAATTGAATCGCTGATTCAATCTCCGTGGCCGCCCGAAGTTCGAACGGCGTCCGCCTGCGCTGAACGGGTTGATTATCGAGATACACGTGCTCCCAGGCGGCCGGAACGTGGACCACATATTGACTGCCGATCTGCTGGGCCTTTCTCCGGACATTGCTGACCAGTTTTAGAACGAGCGGCTTGGTCGGGTCCGTCAGTTGTTCGATTTCAAATTCCCGCAACTCGAGCGTCGGTTCCGCTCGCTTCAACATCGCCTCGATGCCGCGCCGACGGCTTTCGACATCACGGTAACGCAGGGAATCGCGGAGATTGGATGCGAACTCATCTGACGCCGTGACTTTCTCAAGCACCTCAAGATCGCCATCCTCCTTCGCAATTACCTGGCGATCCACTTTCAGCCTGGCATTTCCCATTCCGACTACTTTCGTGAGCGCGGGCTCCTTGGGATTGAGCACCAATGCTTCGTAGCCTGCGAAGTCGCCCGGCGACACGTCAAACGTCGACGACTTCCGGGTGCAATCAACGAACAGGCCGCCAGCCACGGAAGGCACGTAAACGATCGCATGATCGAATTGATCCAGCGCCGGAAACTGCCGCCGCATGCAACCGCCGCTGTTGATCAGGGTGAAATTGGAAGGCACGCCCGCGGCCTGCAGCAATTGATGGAGCAAGAGCGCGTGATCTTTGCAGTCGCCGTAGCGATTCTTCAGGATGGCTGTCACCGGCTGCGGAACGCGCGCTCGCCGACCGAACTCGATCGCCTTGTAGGTTAATTCCTCCTGCACGTAACGGGCGAGCGCCTGCACCTTCTCGGCGTCGCTTTTCAAATCGCCCACCACGCGCTGCGCGATCGCTTTCATCGAAACCTCCGGTTCGAGGAGCGACTGGATCGACTCGAGATACTCCTTCCCGAGTTTGCTCCAACTGGCCTTCGGGTCACCGATGGTAACCATCGGCTGGAAGGTGTGCCACGGAGCCATTAGGGGTTCGAAAGCAAAAGGGTTGGGACGGTCCAACGTCCAATAGATGACACCACCCTTGCGCGCGCTCTTCAAGCTCGGCGATGCGTCCGCCGTCACCCTGCCTGCGGGATCATGCAGCAGGAAAACCGAACGCAACACAGGGAGCCCCTGCGTGAGCACGGAGCGGACGAACGGCGCCTCGTTCGCCGCCAGCGTCTCGATGCGCGTGTATTCGTATTCGATCGTGCAGCCAGGCCGCAGGCCGGGAACGGGCGCGTGCACCGTGCGATCGTTCGTGGCCATGCTCGTGTCGGAATCGTCGAGCACGTAGTAATCCTCCACTTTGCCCGTCCCGATGACCGCTCCCTTCTCATCCCGAACGACGAGGGAATTGATGTAGATGTCCTCGCCTCGCGGATTGAACGCGAATGTCAGCGAGTTGAACGACTCAGCGCCTTCTCGATCCACAACCTTCACCACGCGGTGCTCCGTCGTCCGGATCTTGCATCGATCTCCCTCGGCTTTCTCGATCGAGATCGCACGGATGGCGAGGCGGTAATATGCGTTGTACCCGGCGATGTAATCATCGGGCGCTTCCGTCGGCGCCTTCAACAAATCCGGCGGAATTGAGACCGGGTCGACCGCGCTCTTGATCTGTGAATTATCCCCCTGCCCGAGCATCGCGGAGGCATGCGCCAGCAAGTCTTTGATCTCCTCGTTGGCAGGCTGGATTCTCAGCGCGGATTCAAAGCTCTTCTTCGCTTCCTCGTTTCGCTTCAGGCGCAGTTGCGCGACGCCCTGGTAGTGAAGCACGTCGACGTCCGCTGCATTCTTGGCAAGATACTCCGCGGTTTGAGCGACGATCTCTTCGTGACGTCCGGCATTCGCGAGCAGGTCTGCCAGGCGATAGACGTTCATCGGATTCCCCGGCTCTTCCTTCCGCAGAAGGACAAGATCCTTGATGGCGTCATCAGCCCTGCCGAGCCCCGATAAGGCCAGGGCGCGCAACCGGCGGAGCGCGGGCGCATTCTTATTGTCCGCAAAACGCTCAAGCGCCTCGAGACCCGCCTTCGGATTCTTCAACAACAAGTGAACCCCAACCAACGACGCGAGATCCTCGTCGTTTCGGTGCCCGGCTTCGAACAACTCGGAGAATAACTTGAGCGCCTCATCCCGGCGTCCCGATTGCGAATACAAGCGAGCCGCTTCCGCGCGATGCTTCACATTCCCGGGAAAGTTGACCCTGAGCTTTTCATAAATCGACAACGCGTCCGCTGGCCGCCCGGCGCGTCCGCCAACGACGAGCAGGTTCTGGAGAAAGACGGGATCGTTATTCGGCGCCGCGTTTGCGTGCTTCAACCAGCGCAAAGCCTGCTCCTCGTCGCCTTGGCGATCGAATTGAAGCGCAATGGAGTTGCAGAAGTTGGCCAGGCCTTTGCCTGGCGGCAGTGACGCGCCATCTTTAGGCACATCCTGGATGATGAAACAATCGAGGGCCGGATCCAACGCAGCCTTCGCGTCCGCCGCGCCGGTTTGCGCCAGGCCGCAAAATAAAAATGCGCGATTCCCGTCCTGGAGAATGCGCGCGCGGTAGAGGTAATCCTGCCGGTCCGGCAATTTGCGGGTGAACTCAACCACGATCCCCTTTGCCCGGCCTTGGGTGATCGATTCGCGTTTCGAAATGTTGGGAGAATCCACCTGCAATCCGAAGTGCTCGAGGAATGCGGTGGCGGTGGCCTCGATCGAACTCGACGCTTCCGGCAACCAGATGCTGCGGGCGATGAGCCCCGCATTGCTGATGCCGTTCATGATACCGAACTCCGCTTCGGGAAAATCCGCGGCGAGTTGCGTCCATTTGCGGTTCCACGAAATCGCCTTTTGCGAAGTGAGATCCAGCGACCACCCCAGCGGCGACGAAAACTTCGGCTCAATCTTCTCAGATTCCTTTCCCGCAGTTCGCGCGAGATTGAGGATCGTGAATCCCGCCAGCATCTCGTCCGCGAGCTTCCGCACTTTTTGCGCCTCTCGATTCTGCCCGTTAAAGATGATCTGCCAGGCGAATCCTCGATTCACCACGACCTGGTGGATCATGAGGTTCGTTACGAATCCGCGGGCGATTTCGTTTTCAATGCGGAGCCCCTTTGCGCCCTGGTGCGTGAACTCCTTTTGTGAGATTAACTTCGGCACCCCCATCGCCTTCAAATTGGCGGTCGCCATTTTGCCGAAGATCTCGAGATCGGGCATGAACTCCTCGGGCAACTGCTCGCAAATGATGATCAGCATTTGCTGATCGGAGAACCGGGCCATCGCGAAACACGCTGCCGGATTGATCTTCTTCGCATCGAGTACCTCCCACTGTCCTGGCGGAGCAAAGCGGAAGTTCAGCTCCTCCATCGTGACAGGTTGCGTGTCAACCGGCGGAGGCGTGGACTTTCCGGCGAAGAAATCGCGCATCGTCTGCCCGAGCACGGGACTTACTTTCATCGGCGCAGAATGCCCGACCTTGGCGTCCTCGGCCTTGATCGCCGGCGAGGCCCGGCTTGAAGATGCAATCGACTGAGGCAACTCAGGGAATGTCGGACGCGTGGCTGCATTCGCCACCGCAGTCAGCCGATCCAGGTGGCGATAAATGATCGTCCACTGCAGCGTCGCGGCGAACCCCGCGGTAATGACCAGTGCAACCAGCTTCGAGCGCCTTCCCCGTTCGGAACGGCTCAAAGCGATCAGCCCACATACGACCGAAGCCGTAAGCGACGTCGTAACCGCGGCGAACTTGAAGACCTGCGTCCTCACCGTCTCCTCCTCCGAGACGGATGTAAGCGCGACAAAAGCCGCGCAACCCAGTCCCAGGTAGAGGAGAGCCGACGCCGCCAGTGATTCCGCCCCGCGACGGCGCATTCGTCGCGACAGCCACATCGCTAAGAACGCAATGATTACAGCGCAGGACCAGGCGAGCGGACTCATGTGGGGGATC
>CBHXZU010000491.1:0-5151 GCA_966125105.1 uncultured Prosthecobacter sp. | reverse complement strand
ATGCCGCCGCCTCGCGACTGGTCTTATCCAAATACGCGGAGCCCCTTGTCATCGAGACTGCCCAGAGTGCGCTGAAGGAAATCGGGGGCCACGTCTCCTGCGGAATCGTCTTTTGCTCGTCGGACTATCAGCAGAATCTTCCGGATTTTCTGGAGCTGCTCCAGTTGCATGCGCATATCCCGCTTTTGATGGGTTGCAGCGGATCCGGCCTCATCGGGACGGACGCCGAGGCGGAGATGGCGGAAGGGTTCTCGCTGCTTTTGCTGGATCTGCCGAAAACGCAGCTTCTTCCGTTTAGTTTCGAAGAGGCCGTCGCGCCGGAGTGGGACGATCCATCGGCCTGGCGGGAGTTTGTGGGCGTGGAATCGGCGGATGCCTGGGTGCTTTTGGCCGATCCTTCGAGTGTGCCGGTGGAGCCGTGGCTGGCGGCCATGAGCGAGGCATACCCCGGCGTGCCCTGCATGGGCGGCCTTGCGAGCGGCGGACGCCAGGAATCAGAACTCTTCGTTTTCCGTGATCGCGAGATGCTGGAAGGCGGCGGGGTGGCGCTGGGGTTCAAGGGCGGAGTGCAATTGCAAAGCCTCGTGAGCCAGGGTTGCCGGCCGATTGGTGAAGCGCTGCCGGTCACTGGCGTGGAGCATAACGTCATCCATAGCCTCGGAACACGTCCGGCCTACAAGGTTTTGGACGAGGCGTATCAGAGCCTGAGTGACCGCGAAAAAGAAGCTGCGCGCGGTAACCTCTTTGCGGGGCTCGCGATGCGCGAGGATCTCGATGAGTTCCACCGTGGCGACTTCCTGATCCGCAACATTCTCGGAGCCGATGAATCGAGCGGCGCCGTGGCTGTGGGGGCGTTTCCGCGAGTGGGCCAGACAGTTCAATGGCAGCTCCGGGATCGCAAAGCCGCCGATGATGACTTGCGCCGCCGCGCCACGCGGCTCGTGGATGCCGGCAGCAAGCCATTCGCTTCCCTGGTCTTTTCGTGTGGCGGACGTGGAAGACACCTGTTCGGCACTCCGAATCACGATGCTGGCGTGATGGCCGAAGTATTTGGTCCTCACCCGAGTGCGGGGTTTTTCTGCAACGGTGAGATTGGTCCCGTCGGGGGGCGCAACTTCGTGCACGGTTACACGGCTAGCACCGTGTTGTTTTGTTCATCTTAGAAGGCTTGCTTAGCGCATCCATCGGAGTAATCCGGGCCGAAACACCAGCAAGGTGACGGAGTCACAAGAGCATGGGAAACCAAGGTCCGCAGAGAGGATTGATGCGAAATCGCCGGAAGATGTTGCCGCGTGGGCGAGCGAGCTCGGCGTGTCCGCATATCACCTGCGCAAGATCATGGCGCGAGTGGGTCCCGAGCTAAAACAGATCTACTACGCGCTGGGATTGCGGCCGTGGGAAGTTCCCAAGCGCGCCCCTACGCCGCACAACGGGCGACCGCACTGACGAGCGTAAAGCACTGCGCGAAGCGCCCAAACTTTGAGGCGTGGGCTTCCTAGCCTGCGCGAAATGGAATGCAGGCGCGGAGCACTCCGCCAGAGGGTGGTAACCTCTACCGCTAAATCTCAAACTCCGCGTCCACCTTGATCCGCGGACGCAGGAACTCGAGGATGTGCGCGATCGAAGAAGACACCGATTCGGCACCTGTGTTGACGGTTACCTCCGGGCTATCCGGCGCTTCGTAAGGCGCGCTGATCCCGGTAAACTCCGCGATCTCACCGCTGCGAGCCTTCTTGTAGAGACCTTTCGGATCGCGCTGCTCGCATGTCGCGAGATCGGCGTTCACGTAGATTTCGTAGAAGTCGACACCCGCCTCGGCCGCAACGGCGCGCGCCCGGCGACGATCGGCCTGGTAGGGGCTGATGAACGCGGTGATCACCACCACGCCCGCCTCGCTCATGAGCTTCGCGACTTCCGCGACGCGGCGGATGTTTTCCACGCGATCTTCCGGGCTGAACCCGAGATTGCTATTCAGGCCGTGACGGACGTTGTCGCCATCGAGGATGTAAGTCTGAATGCCGAGATTGAAGAGCTCGCGTTCCAACGCATGCGAGAGCGTCGATTTGCCGGAGCCGGAAAGTCCCGTGAACCAAACCACCGCGCCCTTGTGGCCATTGCGCGCAAAGCGCTGCTTCGGCGTAACGGCGCCCTCGCTCCAGAAAATGTTCGCGGACTTGGGCTGCGCGCGATCGGTGTAGACGCCACCGAAGATGATCCCGCCACCGCCGACCTGGCGTCCGTCGAGGAGGACAAAACGCCCGAGCAGCGGGTTGCGGTCCGCGTTGTCGAACGCGAGCGCGCCGCGCACCTGGATCGTCACTTCCGCCACGTCGTTACGGGCAATGTAACCGCGATCACCGGGGAGTGCTGCGAGGGTCGACGCATCAATGATGCGCTCGATGCTCACGATCTCTGCGTCGAGTTCCTGCGTGGTGAGCTTGAGCTTCGTCTTCTGTCCAACGGCGAGATTCGCTTTTCCCATCCAGAAGAGGCGGGCCTTGAAACGATTCGACTCGATCGGAGCGTCTTCCTGCAGCGAAGCGATATGGCCGCGCTCGACGAAAATCTGCTCACTGAGCGTGACGCCGATGCTTTCACCCGCCTGCGCGGAGTCCTTTGCCGGCGCATTCCACGTCTCGATGCTTTTGACCACCGCCGTCTTCGAGCCCGGCGAGAAGATCAGCGTGTCGCCAACCTTCACTGTGCCGGCTTCGACGCGGCCGGCGAGAATGCGACGGTCGTCAAAACGATAGATCGCCTGGATCGGAAAACGCAGCGGCAGGTGCTGTAGCGGCGCCGGCGGCTCGAAGGAGTCGAGCATCTGCGTGATCGTCGGACCCGTGTACCACGGGATCTCGGACTTCGCCGCTTCGGCGACGTTGAAACCATTGCGCGCCGAAACGGGAACAAACTGCCGCGCTTCAAGACCGATCTCTTTGAGGAACGCCGTGTAGTCTTTGACCACCTGGTCGAAGACTTCCCGGCTGTAGTCGACGAGATCCATCTTGTTCACCGCGACAACGACCTGCTTGATGCCGAGCAGCGAGAGCAGATAGCCGTGGCGCTTGCTCTGCTCCTGGATTCCTTCGTTCGCCGCGATCAAGAGCACCGCTGCGTCCGCGCTCGCTGCACCGGTGATCATGTTCTTTAGGAACTCCTTGTGGCCGGGCGCGTCGATGATGACGTAAGGCCGCTTCGCCGTGCGGAACTGGATCTGCGTTGTGTCGATCGTGATGTTCTGCGCCTGCTCTTCGAGAAGCGCATCCAGGAGGAACGCGTATTCGAACTCCATGCCCTCTTCCTTGCAAGCGGCTTGGATCTGCTCGACCTTGCCGTCGGGCAGCGACTTCGTGTCGTAGAAAATCCGGCCGATGAGGGTGGATTTGCCGTGATCGACGTGGCCGACGAAGACCACGCGCAGACGACGGGATTGATCGATGGAAAGCTGACTCATGTAACGGGAAATGCGGTTTTGTGAACGAGGCGCGGACGTTGCGGCGGCTTACATGAAGCCTTTGGCGCGGAGCTTCTGCATGGCGTTCCGCTCGTGGTGGTCCTGGGCGCGGCCGGCGCGCTCGCTGGTCTTGGTGTGCGCGAGTTCCTCGATGATGCCGTCGATCGTGTCGGCGTCGCTTTCCACCGGGCCGGAAATCGGCCAGCAGCCCAGCGAACGGAAGCGGTAACGCTTTCCGTCCTGGCCACTGCGGGCGAAATACATCTGCGGAATCGGGATGCCTTCCCGTTGGATGTAGAGCCAAATGTCGCGCTCGCTCCAATCGAGCAACGCCTGAACGCGCACGTGCTCGCCCGGGTTGCAGGAAGTCGTGAACTGGTTCCAGAACTCCGGCGGCTGATCCTTGTAGTCCCACTCGAAGTCTTTCGTGCGCGGCGAAAAGTAACGCTCCTTGGCGCGCGTCGGGTCCTCGTCACGGCGGATGCCGGTGATCAACGCGTCCCACTTGTGCTCAGCCATGACTTGCTGCAAAGCCACCGTCTTAAGCTCGTGTGTCACCGTCACCGGATCGGTCGTCTCATAGCCGATTGGTCCGCGATCCGCGTAGGCACCGCGGCCGGCACGGGCCTCCTCGTTGATCTTCACGATGAGGTTTAGCGAATGATACTTCACCGCCCAATCCCGGTAGATGAGCATCTCCGGGAACTCATAAGTCGTGTCGATGTGGAGCAGGGGATAGGGGATGTGACCAAAGAACGCCTTCTTCGAAAGCCAGATCAGGACGTTCGAGTCCTTTCCCATGCTCCAAGGCATGCAGATGTTCTTAAAGTGGTGAAACGCCTCCCGGATGATGAAGATGCTCTGCGCTTCCAAGGCGTCCAAATGCGCTGCGTCTTCGCGGGAAATCTTCTGTGGGAAAAACGCTGCCGATTCTTCCGGGCGCGGGGCTGGGTAAAGCTTGGAATAGGCAGGATGGGCGCGAAGATCGGCGTTCATGTTGAACAGGAGAAAGGGTGGATAGCAGTTAAAGTGTGATTGTCTATCGGAAAAGAGGGGTTTTCCCGCCACGCACGCCTTTCCGCTCGCGGGGTCAAGGTGGTTGTTGCCCTTGCCGATCGGGCGTTGGGGATGACGGGCCCACGCTGTATCCAAAGGGCGGGCCTTCCGCAGTAGGCTATAGCCAAAGCGGCAAGTCCTGTTGGCAGATGCGCTAACCTCTTGTGACTGAGTTGACTATTTGAGCAGATCGCGCTTCCGGGGCGCGGTCGGCGCCATCGGCGGGGTATCCGAGCATCCACAGCCCCCTCATACTGCGCAACGGCACCGCACCGCGCGCGAGTAGCGTTGCTCTGTACGCCGATGGCGCTGGCCTGTGCGCCAATGGCATCGCTCTATGCGCCAATGGCGTTGCTCTACACGTCAATGGCGTAGCTCTATGCGTCAGTAGCGCTGCTCTACACCCCGATGGCGTTGCTCTGTGCGCCAATAGCGTTGCCCTGTACGCCGCTGGCCCTGCACTGAACGCCGATTGCGCCGCATTCTACGCGAATTGCGCCGCTCTGTACGCCGATGGCGCTCCTCTCCACAAATTGCGCGACGAGCTAGCCGGGACCCAAAGCCGCTCCGCGATTACTCCTTTGCGGCAATCACCAGGACAATTTCACCCTTCGCCGGATGCGCAGTGTAGTGCGCCAGGA
>CBHXZU010000490.1:0-5179 GCA_966125105.1 uncultured Prosthecobacter sp. | reverse complement strand
TCTGAGCGGTGATCTCGCGGAATGCTTTGAGGGCCGAAGGCTTGATCGCATACCCTCAGCGCAACGCGCTGGCTCCATCAGATGACCGACTTTATCACCAACGGCCCTCCTTAGCTTAATGGCAGTGGCCCATCGGACTGGGCTGGTATGCATCGGAGGCTTCGGCCCTCCAATGCATTCCCCACGGCCGATTAATCGCGGCTTCAGGTTCGGCGTTGGACGGGTCTCAGTTCCAATCCAGGATCACTTTCCCGCTTTGCCCCGTCTTCATCGCTTCAAAGCCCTTCTCAAACTCTGTGTAGTGATAGCGGTGCGTGATCACCGGGGTGATATCAAGGCCGCTCTGCACCATCACGGTCATCTTGTACCACGTCTCATACATCTCGCGGCCGTAAATGCCTTTGATCGTGAGCATGTTGAATACGACCTTGTTCCAGTCGATCGCGATGTCCTCGCTGGGAATTCCGAGCATCGCGATTTTTCCGCCGTGGCACATGTTATCGATCATCGATCGAAACGCCGCCGGACTTCCGCTCATCTCGAGCCCCACGTCGAATCCCTCGTGCATGCCGAGACGCTTTTGCACATCGTGCAGATCCTCGCGCGCGACGTTCACCGTCACGTTTGCGCCCATCTTCTTGGCCAACTCTAGTCGGTGATCATTGATATCAGTCACCACGACGTACCTCGCCCCCGCGTGACGAACGATCGCCGCAGCCATACAGCCAATCGGACCAGCGCCAGTGATCAGCACATCTTCACCCAGCACGTCGAAGGTCAGCGCCGTGTGCATCGCGTTGCCAAACGGGTCAAAAATCGAAGCCACCTCCGGGTCCACGCCGGGCTGGTGGTGCCACACGTTCGTCATCGGCACACTAATGTATTCCGCAAACGCACCCGGACGATTCACGCCAATGCCCTTGGTATCCGCGCAAAGATGCCGCCGGCCTGCGAGACAGTTGCGGCAGCGACCGCAGACAACATGTCCCTCCGCGCTGACGATATCGCCCGGATGGAAGTCATTCACGTTTGACCCCACCTTCACCACCTCACCCACAAACTCGTGCCCGACGACCATCGGCACCGGGATCGTCTTCTGCGCCCACGCGTCCCATTTATAAATGTGGAGGTCAGTGCCGCAAATACCGGTTTTGTGGACGCGGATAAGGACGTCGTTAATCCCGCAAGTGGGTTCAGGCACGTCCTGAAGCCAGAGACCTTGCTCCGGCTTGGCTTTCACGAGGGCTTTCATGTGCGCAACGAAATAGCGGACCTCTGTATAATATACAAGAGCCATCTCCTATATACTGACACGGCTCCGAGATGCTGGACGGAAATGTCCATGGAAGTCTCGCGTGCCAACATGGCGGGGCTGACAGTGGCAAAGCTGGGAAACTATTCCCGCCCTGCGCGCATCGGGCACGCCACTCCTTCGGTCACGGCGTGAGTTGCACCCAGGATGGGAATTTCCCCACGTCCGCACGGGAGCGAATCCAAGCCGCTCGCTCGCAGCGTTCTTTTGAACGCTGCATTTCACGGGCATAGCCAAATCTGCGGTCCGTTGCCGCACCCGAAAGTCATGTACAACTGGGCAAAAACCATGTTTTCCGCATCGCAAGTCATGTGTGGGAGACCGGAAGCAATGTACAGGGCACCGAAAGTCATGTACAGATCGACCGAAAGCCTTGTACAGGGCAGCGAAAGCATTGTACAAATCGCCCGAAAGTCATGTTTTCCGCCCAGGAAGTGATGTCACGGCGACCGGATGCATTGTACAAGCCGACCGAAAGTCATGTCAGAAGCATCGCAAGTTTTGTCCGAGAGCCTGAGTGCTTCCGCACTTTCTTCCGTAGTCCCGCTCACGCCCCGCGCCCAGGTTCGATTCTCTTTAGCAGTCCCTTACGCCAAGACGTTCCCGTACCGATGCCGAGTAATGGAGACCGCCTGCTCCCGCATCCAGCGTGTCAACTCAAGGCGTCCAACCCCGCTGATCGGCGCATTGATCCAGTTTAGTCCAGCAGCATGCGCGGCGCGCAGGATTCCATCGGAAGGCGTGTCTTCGGTGCGCAGAAACTCCGCGCGGCGGGCCAACTCCGGGATCCGTGCAATGAAAGCCTCCTCGGATTCTTCCCCTGTCCGACTTATCTCCAACGGCGACCCCGTGATTTCCGCAGCCAGGCGCGCCAACCGTTCCGCCAAATGATTCACGGCATTGAACCGCAGCACGACGCCCCGGCATGGACGATAGCGGAAAATATTCTTCTCCACTCGTAGCCGGCTCGGATCATGCGCTACGCTGAAGTGCGACGCCCATGCTTCCCGGTAGCTCCGTTCCCCGTTCGCCGCATCGAGCGGCGCGTCGTCCGTAGAGGTCGTGAATAGCCGCGTGTAATTGGGTCCGCCTGCCTTCGCGCCTGGCCCGATGCTTGACCGCTTCCATCCGCCAAACGGCTGACGCTGCACGATCGCGCCAGTGATCGCGCGGTTCACGTACAAGTTCCCCGCCTGCACGCGCTCGAGCCAGCGATTCACTTCTTCTTCCTGGAGCGAGTGAATGCCGGCGGTCAGCCCGTAAGGCACGCCATTTTGCAATTCGATCGCGTGATCCAGATCCCGCGCGCGCATCAGCCCGAGCACCGGCCCAAAGCACTCCGTCTGGTGAAACCACGAGCCTTCCTTCACCCCAAGGCGGATGCCGGGCGTCCATAGGTTCTCCGCTATTTGGCGCGGCTCCAGCAACCACTCCTCGCCCGGCTCCAACGAAGTGAGCGCGCGACTCAGCGACTGCCCGGGCTTCGAGATGAGCGGCGTGATCACGCTGGCCAGGTCTTCCGCAGGGCCGACCGCGAGGCTAGCCGCAGCATCCCGCAACTGACGCCGAAACGCCGGGTCATCGTAAACCTCCGCTTCGAGAATCGCCAGGCTCGCCGCGGAGCACTTCTGCCCATTGTGACCGAAGGCCGAGCGAACGAGATCTTTCACCGCGAGGTCGCGATCCGCGAGCGCCGTGACGATGAGCGCATTCTTTCCGCTCGTTTCCGCGAAAAGTCGCAGCGACGGGCGCCAATCGAGAAACATGCGCGCTGTTTCATACGATCCTGTGAGCACCACGGCCGATACGCGCGGATCCGTGATGAGCGCGCGGCCCACTTCTCCGTCGGCGCACGGGAAGAATTGCAGCACATCGCGCGGGACTCCAGCCGCCCACAACGCCTCTGCGATCGCGAAAGCAATCACCACCGTCTCCGGTGCTGGCTTGAGAATCACCGCATTCCCCGCGGCGAGCGCCGCGAGCACGCCGCCTGCGGGAATGGCAAACGGGAAGTTCCACGGCGGCGTGATGACCACGACGCCGAGCGCGCGATCCGTCGTCCCCCAAATCGGGCACGCATTCCGCGCGTAGTAGCGCGCAAAATCCACCGCCTCGGAAATCTCTGCATCGGCCTCAGGGATCGTCTTGCTGCCGTCGCGAGAAAGAATCGGCAATAGCGCCATGCGACGCGCGGAAATCTCATCGCCGGCGGATAACAATACTTCGGCGCGATGCGCCACGCCGGACTGTTCCCAATCCGGCTGCGCAAGCCGCCCGCGCTCGATCACGACATTGACGTCCTCGACCGGCGGAATGACCGACATCTTCGCCGTCTTCAGCGCGCGCGCGAGCCGCTCGCGATTCACCGGCTGTGTCCAGTCCGTATCGGGCTCATTGAAAAAAACGGAACGATCGATTTCCGGAAAGGTGGCGCGATGAGGCAGCGCATTCACCTGGTGCCGCGCATCCCACGCCACGCGAAACCGCTGCTCCTGCTCGAGCCAGGCCGAACTCTCCGGCGTCAGCGCGAAGATCTGGCTCAGGAAGTTTTCCGGCGCCGTGTTTTCATCGAGCCTGCGAATGAGCTACGCGAGCGCGTTGTCGAAGTTTTCATCTCGCGTGATCGGCGCGTAGAGTAGAACACCGCCGGCCGCCCCCGCGACGGCGCGCGCCTGGTGATTCGCCATTCCCTCGAGCATCTCGATCTCCACCGAGTCCTCCACTTCGTTTCGCTCGCGAAGCACGAGCGCGAGCGCCACGTCGAAAAGATTGTGACTGCCAACACCCACACGCAACACGCGCGCGTGATCTGGCTCACACGCATATTCGAGCATCCGCTTAAAGTTGGCGTCTGTTTCCTCCTTCGTCGCGTAGGGTGCCGCGTTCCATCCGTGCATCTCCGCCTCCACGTGTTCCATCGCGAGGTTCGCGCCTTTCACGAGGCGCATTTTCGGACGCGCCCCGCCTCGCTCCACCCGGCGAGCTGCCCATTCCGTGAGGTCCTGCAGCACCTGCCAGGAATCCGGGAGATACGCTTGCAAGACGAGGCCCCCGCGAAATTGCAAAAACTCCGGCTCATCAAGCGTCTCGGTGAAGGCTGCGACCGTGAGATGGAGGTCGCGGTATTCCTCCATGTCGAGGTTCACGAGTTTGTTCCCCGCCAACGCCACGCGGAAAAGGCGACGCAGGCGCTCCTTGATCACGCCGAGTGTCTTGTCCCACGCGAGGAGATTGATCTGGCTCGCGATCGCCGAGATCTTGACGGAGATGTAATCCACGTCCGGACGCTTCAGCAGTTCCTCCAGCGCCGCGACTCGCGCCTCTGCATCCGTTTCGCCCAGCACGGCTTCGCCGAGGAGATTCAAGTTCGCGCGCAACGGCCCGTCGTGCCGAGTCTCGAGATATTTCGTTAGCTCCGCCGGCTCCGCGGAAAGGATCACCTGGCTGCTCTCCTTGCGAAGACGGGCCCGCATTGCCGCGATCACAGGCGCCGACCACACCAGCGAAGCGAGGTTTGCCACCCGTATGAGCCAGCGATCCACAACCGGCAACGCCCCCGCTCCACCCACCTGCTTGATCATTTCCCGAGTCGCCGCTGCCGCCCGCCGACTGTCGTCGCTTCGGTAAAGGCGGTCCGCCAAAGCCATTGCGAAGGTTTTCGCCGCCGAGTTGGAAACCAGCGCGCTCATCTGCTTCGCCTTGGCTTTTTCGGGAGCAGTTTGCTCCGCCAACGCGGCGCGCAAGAGCTTGGCGGCCGTTTCCACTGCCTGGTTCGCAGGAAGTTGATCTTCTGCGGGTTTCGCTTTGACGAAGGTGCTCATCTGCGGTCTCTGGCGTCGAGCAACCTAATCGACGGCCTCCATAATA
>CBHXZU010000489.1:0-5193 GCA_966125105.1 uncultured Prosthecobacter sp. | reverse complement strand
GGTTCATCGCAACCTTGGAAGGTCGCGCTACAAAGGTTTGCCGCTTCGCGGATGTGCTGTCGAACACAGCCTGGGAAGGCTATGCCACTCGGTGTCCCGCTTCGCGGGTTTGGTCGAGCAGGGAGTGGAAGGCTACGCGAC
The DNA here is from genome assembly GCA_966125105.1 of uncultured Prosthecobacter sp. Taxonomy (GTDB): domain Bacteria; phylum Verrucomicrobiota; class Verrucomicrobiia; order Chthoniobacterales; family Chthoniobacteraceae; genus SXWH01. The sequence continues at coordinate 5,052 of CBHXZU010000489.1, read as the reverse complement.
GCGGGTGGCCGCAACCTTGGCAATTATGCCACCCCTTCGTTATGTGCCGAGCTTGCGGCATCGGGTAGCGCGGTGACGACCCGCGGCGGGAAGGGGCCTCGCGCGTCGGAGCCGCGCAGCGGTTTGCCCGCCGGCCCGGGGCTCGAAGGAAGCAGGTGATTCGCCAGCATTGCGAGTTCCGCGGTGATGTTTGGAAAGAGTGAATCGGCGAGCACGGCGAGCTTTGCCTGCATGCCGACGACAATCCGAGGCTTGCCGAGCCGGCAAGCGCGCAGAATTTGTTGCGCCGCGCGCTCGGCGCGCATCGAGGTAAGGGAGGTGGCGAGTCCCAGGACAAACCACGCGAACTCCTGCGCGTGTTTTCCTTTGAACTCCGCGTGCACGTGCGAGCCGGTGCGCATCAGGCCAGGGCAGACCGTGGTGACTTTCACGCCAGATTGCGCGAGTTCGGCGCGGAAGGCATCGGATAGTCCGACCAGCGCGAACTTGCTCGCGCAATACGGCGCCATGTGAGGCACCGCAAACTTCCCGGCAAACGACGCAATGTTCACAATGCGCCCGCGCTCCTGTTTCAGGTAGGGGAGCGCGGCGTTCATGAAGCGCAGCGGCGCCCACAAGTGAATGGCCATGCACCTTTCGAAATCTTTCTCAGTCATCGTCTCAAGCGGTCCCATCGTGATGACTCCCGCGTTGTTGATCAGCACGTCGAGCCGTCCAAACGCCTCCACGGTCGCAGCCACGGCGTTCGTGGCGGTGCTCGGTTCCGTGACATCGCCGACAAAACCTTCCGCATCGACCCCGCAGCTGCGCAGTTCGTCGACGGCCCGTTCCAATTCGTCCGGATCGCGGGCAACGAGCATGAGTCGAGCGCCTTCGTTCGCCAACTGACGGGCCAGCGTGAGGCCGAGTCCGCGTGAGCCGCCGGTAATCAGCGCAACGCGGTTTGCAAATTCAAAGCGATCGCGCCGTTGCAGCCACGCATTCGCTGCGGCTCCGGCGGCGACGCCGAGCAGGAGTTGGGTGAAAAGGCGCATATGAATGGTTCGCTTTCGTGCTCCCTTCCGGACTTCCCTGCATGGTCGTCGGCGCCGAAACTCCCTGCGGCCCTAAACCGCGTTTAACCGTCAACTTGCGCGTCTTATCTCCCGCACATGCTACGCCTCCTGCCGATTCTTCTTCTGCTCGTCACCCTCGACCGCGCTCGGAGTGAAGATGATCATCCCGACACGCGGCCGCGGATTGTCATCGAGACCGACGCCGGCGGGGATCCCGATGATGAGCAATCGCTCGTTCGTTTCCTTGTTTATGCCAACGAGTTCGACGTCGAGGGCATCATCGCCAATCGCGAGGTTGCGCGGACTCCGGAGAACAAGAACCCCGTGCGCGACGGACTCGGCATCGTGCGCGCGATGATCAAGGCCTACGGCGAATGCTGGCCAAACTTGAAGATCCACGCGCAGGGATTCCCGTCACCCGACGACCTCCTGGCCCGCGCGGTCGCGGGATATGCGGGAGTGGATGACGGGGTAAACCTGATCATTCGCGCCGTCGACAAACCCGACCCACGCCCGCTGTGGTTTTCGAACTGGGGCACCGATCAAGGCAGCGCCGAAAGCTGCCTCAAACGCGCGCTGGATCGCGTGCTGAAAGAACGTGGGCCGGAGGGATACGCGGCTTTCAAAAAGAAGATCCGGCTCAGTTCCGCGGATAGGTTTGGGGACCACACCACAAAGATCGAGCCGCCGTTTCCGATCTGGGTGAACACTTCCGCGCCGCCGATGGACGGAGTTCGCTGGTATCACCGCTTCTCCCAGCTCACGGCGAGGGCTGGAGGATTCGATATCGAGCGCGATGTGCGGACGAACCACGGTCCGCTCGGCGCAATGTATCCGACCAACACCACGCACCCTCAGAAAGAGGGCGACACCATGATGTTTCTCTATCTCCTGCCGACGGGCATGAATGATCCGAACGAGCTGACGTGGGGAAGTTGGGCCGGCCGGCACGGGCTGAATCCCGAATACGCGGGCAAACCTTATTACTGGGCCAATCAGCTCGACCGGTGGAATGGCAAAACGAACCGGGACAACACGCTGCTCCGTTGGGCAAATGACCTGCAGAACGACTTCAAAGCGCGAATGAATTGGTGCGTTCAGAGCGAATACTCGAAGGCGAATCACGCGCCGGTCGCCGTCCTGAATGGCGACCGCGGAAAGCGCGTGCTCCACCTCGACGCCAAATCGGGAGACGTCGTGTCGCTCAACAGCCGTGGATCATTCGATGATGGCCGCGAGGACTACGGTTCGACGTGGAGCGTGTATCCCGAGGCAGGCACTTATCCCGGCGAGATCAAACTCGATCGAACAACCGGATCGCACTCCACATTTACGGCACCCGTCGTGACGGAGCCGCAGACCGTGCACGTCATCCTGGAGGTGAAGGATCATGGCACGCCAAACATGGTTGCATATCGGCGCGCGGTGATCACAATCCGCCCATAAGCCCGGCTCGACCGGGCTTCTCCTCTCATGAATCCACAAAGCGCCTTGGCGCTCGTCGTGGTGGCGAGCGCAAGCCTGGCCGCGGGTCTCGCGGCGGATGGATCATTTACTTTCGAACACCACTACATCGATCGCGATTTGCCCGGTGACTCGTACGGGCAGACTTCGCTCGTGGATGTCGATAAGGACGGCGACCTCGACTTCATCACCGGTGGAAAGGATGCGCAGAAATCGGTCTTCTGGTTTGAGTTCCGCGGACCCGACGACTGGGTGCGCCACGTCGTCGGCACGAATCATCCGTCGGACGTGGGCGGCACCGCGATCGATGTGGATGGCGATGGCTGGGTGGATCACGTCGCCGGGGGTGTGTGGTATCGCAATACCGGCAAGCCTCGGGAAGAGGGGTTCGAGCGCATCGTTTTCGACTCAGCACTCAATGCTGTGCACGACCTCGTTGCCGGCGATCTCGATGGCGATGGGCGCGTGGAAGTCGTGACGATGTCCGACAAGAACAACCTGCGCTGGTATCGGATTCCGAAGGATCCGCGGCAGCCGTGGGAAAAACACGAGATCGGCGCCGGCGTGCACGCGGGCGTCGCGATCGGGGATATTGATGGTGACGGCGATGCCGACGTCGCTCGTTCCAATGCCTGGTTCGAAAACGCCGACGGAAAAGGGACGCAGTGGGCCGAGCATCCCATTCCTTTTGGCGAGCCCAAGCCGCCCTTCCCGCTGGCGACGCGTTGTGTCATCGTGGATATCAACAAGGACGGTCACAAGGACCTCGTGATGACTGAAAACGAGATCCGCGCCGGGAAGATCGCCTGGCTGGAGAACGTCGGCGGAAAAGGCCGGGATTGGAAGGTGCACGCATTGCTGGCGGCGGACCCTGCGCCTCGTGGAGCCTATCATTCGCTGGCCGTGGCAGACTTCGACCGGGACGAAGATCTGGATATTTTTACCGTCGAGATGGAATGGATCAAAGGGGCGGGGCAACCGCGGTGGTTCATTTGGGAGAACGTCGACGGCAAAGGCGCCGTGTTCAGAGAACGCATAATCATCGACAATGGCCTTGGCGGTCACGAAGCAGTTGTCGCCGATGTGGATGGGGACGGGGACCCCGATATTTGCAGCAAGCTTTGGCACCCGCGAAAGGACAACGCGAACGGCGGCCGAAACCATGCGGATTTCATCGAAAACCTGACGATCCCGAAACGTGGGGCTAAGTAGCGTGCCTAACCGCAAACCGATGCAGGTTTTTCTTAAGCTTCCCGCGCGTGCAGCAAACGTTCAGCCACCGCCCTGATTTCGGTCTCACTCCGAATCTGCTAGAAGATCTCCTCTCCACCCGAACAAAAACACAACCCTCGCGGACCCCGCTGGGATCATTTCGCCCCGACTGATCGATTCAGATAATATGAACTCTGGATTCGCCCGTGAGTGGCCTCCAGTGAACCCCCTGGATGCGCTACTCTCCTCGCATGGCCGAACTGGTTGTCGGCCAAAAGTTGCCATCGTTGCGGCGCACTTGTGCGACGTGGTCGCCGGCGTGGGCGGACACCTCAGCCGTTGGAATGTCGCCGGCATTGTCCACACGACCAAATACCCCAATAGCGCAGATGCCGGACGACGCGCGCTGGCCGCCCTTTGTGGAGACGGGTTCTTCTCGCTTGGTTATGCGCCGCAGGAAACACCGGCGAATCTGATGCAGGTAACATACGGGGTTGCAGCGGTCTTAAGGCGCCTTTCGCCAGATATCGTCATTGCGCAAGCGTATGAGGGCGGCGACTGCGACCGCGATGCGGCTGCGTTTGCGGTGCATCACGCAGTCCGGGAACTGAAAAAACGTCCGCTCCTGGTCGAGATGACCGGGTGGCAGGGAGTTGGAGAGGTGCGGTCCCTCGGTGAGTTCTTGCATAGGCCTGGCGCGTGCGAGCGAATTGCTCCCCTGACGCAGGAGGAGGTTACCCGAAAGCGCGAACTGCTGGAACTTTTGCCAGAGTTGCGCGCGCGTGTTCCCGAGGCCGATTTGCACGTCGAACACTTCCGCATGGCGCCCTGCTACGATTTCACGCGTCCCCCGCATCCGGGCCCTCTGCATTACGAGCAGAACGGAGGTCGGTGGACCGGCGAAAGCTGGCGTGCCGAAGCGGCTCGCGCAATTCCGAGAATGCGGGAAGCGCAGGCTGGCCTTTGATGCTGCTTTCGCTGGTTTCCAGCCCGGCCCAACCCGCTGCTGCCGCGATTCTCCGGGGTTTTGGCTCGTTCTGCGCAGTTTTTCTCCGAAATTAGCGCGGGTTCTGCTTCCGATTGGAACGGAGGAGCTTGTGGGAGGTTTAAGGGGTAGCTGGGGTTCGATTCGCGTATGGAAATTAAGCTGTCTGTTGCATAGATATGACGGTTGTGTTACCCGATGGCGCCCTTCAAGTCTAAGTCCGCTGGCGACCCCGTCCGGGTTCCCCATTGGGCTGCGTCGTGTCGGGAACACCCTTAACTGCCGCTCAAAATCAATGTCATTACCGCGCCTCTTGGGACGTAGCGCCGTCCTCGC
>CBHXZU010000488.1:0-5198 GCA_966125105.1 uncultured Prosthecobacter sp. | reverse complement strand
AAGGCCCGCAAGTCGCTGTCATCATGGGCAGCAAATCCGACTGGGAGACGATGAAACACGCCGTGGAACTGCTGGAACGATTCGGCATCTCCCACGAAAAGCGCGTGGTTTCGGCGCACCGCACGCCGGATTTGATGGCAGATTTTGCCAAGGCTGCCGCAGACCGCGGCGTGCAGGTGATCATCGCCGGAGCCGGTGGCGCGGCGCATCTTCCGGGCATGGTTGCAGCGCACACGCACCTGCCCGTGCTCGGCGTCCCGGTGCAAAGCCGAATGCTCAGCGGATGGGATTCGCTCCTTAGCATTGCGCAGATGCCCGGCGGCATTCCGGTGGGCACACTGGCGATCGGCGAAGCAGGCGCGAAGAACGCGGCCATCCTCGCGGCGAGCATCCTCGCTTTGAATGATACGAGGGTTCGCGAGGCGCTGCTTGCGTTTCGAAAGAAGCAAACTTCCGAGGTCCTCGAGCAAACGCTGCCATGAGTGAAGCTATTTTGCCGGGCGCGACGCTCGGAGTCATGGGTAGCGGCCAGTTGGGCCGGATGTTTGCAATTGCCGCGCGGCGCATGGGCTACCGCGTGCACACTTTTTCGCCCGAATACGACACGCCCACCGGGCAGGTCGCTGACAAGGAAGTCACCGCGAATTACGACGACGAAGCCGCGGTGCGCGCCTTCGCGAAGGAAATCGCGGTGCTCACTTTTGAATTCGAAAACGTGCCGTCGCGCACCGTGGCATGGGCGTCGGAGCACTGTCCGGCCCGTCCAAGCGGCGAAGTGTTGCACATTTGCCAGCACCGCCTGCGGGAAAAAGAGTTTCTGTCGGGAGCGGGGCTGCCAGTGGCGCCATTCAAGCGGATCGAAAGCGCGGACGAATTGGTCGCGGCGGAAAAGACGATCGGTTTGCCGGGAGTGCTGAAAACTGCGGCGTTTGGTTACGATGGCAAGGGCCAGCGCAAGCTCGCTCCAGGCGACGATCTCACAGCGGCATGGGCCCCGTTCACCGGCCAGCCCGCGGTGCTGGAAAAGTTCATACGCTTTGAACGCGAGATTTCCGTGCTCGTGGCCCGCGGAATCACCGGGGAAACGACGACGTGGCCGGTTTGCGAAAATGATCACGCCAATCACATCCTGGATATCACTTACTGCCCCGCGCGCATCCCGGAAGCCGTTGCCGAGCGCGCTCGCGCATTGGCGCAGAAGGTCGCGGAGGCGCTGAATCTTGTCGGCGTGCTGGCGGTGGAAATGTTCCTGCTCGCCGACGGCCAGATCGTGATCAATGAACTCGCGCCGCGCCCGCACAACAGTGGCCACTTCAGCTTCGACGCGAGCGTTACTTCGCAGTTTGAACAACAGGTGCGCGCGGTTTGTGGATTGCCGCTCGGCAGCACGGAAAGCCTTCGGCCTTCGGCGATGGCAAATCTGCTCGGCGACGTGTGGTCCAATGGAGAGCCCGACTGGGCTGCGGCGCTCAAGGATCCCGACGTGAAGCTGCACCTTTACGGCAAGGCGACGCCCAAGCCCGGACGCAAAATGGGACACCTCGTCGCATTCGGAAAGAATGTGGATGAAGCCGCGGAGAAAGTCCGCGCCGCGCGCGCCGCGCTCGCAAGGGGCGCGTCATGAGAACCGAAGTCGCGCCCACCGGCACCGCCCAGGAACTGACGAACGCCGCCGAGGCTGCAGTGTATTTGCTCTCAGGCGGATTCCCCGTGGCGCTGCCGACGGAGACCGTTTACGGGCTTGCCGCCTGGGCGTTGAACAAAGACGCGCTGTTCCGCGTATTTCAGTGCAAGGAGCGGCCGTTCTTCGATCCGCTGATCACCCATTTGCCGAGCCGCGACTGGCTCGATCAGCTCTGCGAGATCCCGAAAGAAGATCGCGAGCTCGTCGATCGGCTCACGAATCGCTTCTGGCCCGGCCCCCTCACCCTGATCCTGCCACGCAAGCCGATCGTGCCGGACCTCGTGACGTCCGGCCTTCCCACAGTTGCCGTGCGCATGAGTTCGCACCCGGTCTTCCGGCACATCATTGAGCGCTTCGATCAGCCGATCGCCGCGCCGAGCGCGAACCGCTTTGGCCGAATCAGCCCGACGACAGCGCAGCACGTGGTTGAGGAATTAGGCGGCCGCATTCACCTTGTGGTCGACGGCGGTCCAACCCCGCACGGTGTGGAAAGCACGATCATATCGGTGCGGGGCAAAAACATCTGGATCCTCCGCAACGGTCCGATCACCGCGGATCAGCTCCGCGAGTTTGGTGACGTCGCGGTGATGAAGCGTTCAGCGAAGCCAAATGCGCCCGGCCAGCTCAAAAGCCACTATGCGCCAGTGACACCTCTCGAATTGCTGCCCGCGGGGAAATCGCCGCGCATCACGCAGCCGAAACGCTGGGGCCTGCTGGCCTTCGACGGCAAACAGGATGCCGGACCTTACGCGAGCGTGGAAGTGCTGAGCGCGAAAGGCGACCTGCGAGAAGCGGCAGCCACGCTCTTCGCCAAGTTGCGCCAACTCGACTCCCAAAAGCTCGACAAAATCGTGGCTGAACCAGTGCCTGATACAGGTCTGGGCGCCGCCATTCTCGATCGTCTCCGCAAAGCTGCCGGTCATGGCTGAAGCAACCACCCCCACAGTCCCCAAGACCGGAAAAGCCACCGCGATCGTCGCCGCCGCAGTGATGTGCTCGCGCGTCCTGGGCCTCGCCCGCGAAATCATCTTCAATGCCCTCTTCGGCACGAAGCTGATGCAGTTCTTCATCGCGGCGTTCCGGATTCCAAACCTGCTCCGCGATCTGTTTGCAGAAGGCGCGCTCTCCACGGCATTCGTCACCGTTTTCTCGCGGAAGATTGCGACCGAAGGACAGGAGTCTGCCTGGCGCCTCGCAAACCGCGTGGGAACGCTGACGATCGTGGTGATGGGCGCGATCACGCTCGTGGGAATGATCTTTTCCTCCACGCTCGTGGGCTGGGTTGCCGGAGGTTACGTGGGGAAAACCGCGAGTGGGTATCCGGGTGGCGATGCAGTGCTGACGGCCGGGCTCACCACGGTGATGTTCCCGTTTATCCTGCTGGTCTCCGTTGCCGCGCAGGTAATGGGCATGTTGAACGCGAAGCACGTCTTCGGTTGGCCGGCGATGGCATCTTCATTCTTCAATATCGGCAGTATCGTCGGCGGCCTGCTGATCGCATGGGTGCTCGATCGTGGGTTTGGGCCAAATGCGCTGTTCGGTCTCGCTTACGGCACGCTGATCGGCGGTTTCCTCCAATTAGTGATTCAAATCCCCTCGCTGTTCAAAGTCGGCTACCGTCCGCGACCCGACTTCAACTGGCGGGACTCGGGAGTGCAGGAAGTGCTCCGCACGCTCGCGCCGGCGATGATCGCGGCGAGCGCCGTGCAGGTGAATGTGTTGGTGAACACAACATTCGCCACGCACGCGGAAGTCGGCGCTGTGACCTTCCTGAACAATGCCTTTCGCCTAATGCAACTACCCTTGGGCATGTTTGGCGTTGCGATCGGCACCGTCACGTTACCCCTGCTTTCGCAACACGCCGCGCTGGGGAATAATGATGCATTCCGTTCCGCGTTGGCCAAGGGACTGCGCCTCGTCTTTTTCCTCACCATCCCGGCAGCGGTCGGACTTTGGATGCTCGCGGATCCCATTTTGAGCATCATCTACGAGCACGGCAAAGTGACGCCGGAAGACACCCGCCAAAGCGCGGCGGCCCTTCGCTTCTACGCCTTGGGACTTGCCGCCTATTCCGGCATGAAGGTGCTGGCTCCAGCGTTCTACGCGATCGGCAAACGAAAGACGCCAATGATGGTGAGCTTCATCTCCATCGCGGTGAACCTGGGCCTGAACTTTACCTTCATGGAACTCGGTTACGGGTTCCGCGGCCTGGCGCTCAGCACGGGTTGCGTGGCCCTGGCGAACTTTGCGCTGCTGTATTGGTTCATGCGGAAGGAAATCGGCAGCATCGACACCAAGCCTCTTCTCATCGTGCTGGCGAAAGTCTTTCTCGCCAGCGACGCGTTGGCGCTCGTTTGCTGGGGTTGCGATTGGCTGATGCTCAGCCGCTGGGCTGAGATGGGATTTGTCTTCCGCCTCATTTCATTGAGCCTGACCATCGGCTTGGCGATCGGCGCATTCGCTGTCGTCGCCACGCTCCTTCGCCTCCGCGAAATGCACGACCTGCTCGATGCGATGAAGCGGCGCCTCAATCGCAAGCGGCCATCGACCGAAGCCTGAGAAACTGAAAGCGGTTAAAGTTCTACTACCTCTGCCGCTCCACTGCTTCCCAAAGTTTCAAACTACCCAGGATCAGCAGAAACGGGCGAAGCAAAGTCAGCCCAAGCCCGACCGCGAAGGAAATGATCCGACCGACCGGAAACACAGAAAGAAGGATCCCAACAAAAAACGCCGATACGATCGATTTCCCAGGCTCGCGCTGCACTCGCGAAACGAGCGGCTGTGCATCAGCCGACGGAACAGGCTCAATAGGCTCCGGCATATCTGCATAGTTGGAGCAAGCTCGCCCGGGGTCAATCGTGGGCATCCCGTTCCATTCGTTTTGCACCGACACATCCTCGCGGCGTGCTGGACTTAAAGGAGCCCCCGCCTATTAACGGCCGGACTGCCGATGGACCAATCCTCTCCGCAATCAAATGCGGGCAGGATCCGGCTCGAGCGCCTTTCATGCGATGAAACGTCAGATACTCCGGATTCTCGAATGGTTTCTCCCCGATTCGCTGCTTCAAAAAGCGCGCGCGCTTCGCATTCGGCAAAAGAACAAAAAATTCTACCACCAAGGGTCCTGCACCCTTCGCGTTGGCACGGTGGATTTGGAAATCCCTGACCAACATCCCTTGCCCGGGCTCATGCAGGCGCAACCCTTGCGTGATATCTGCGTCGGAATCACCGCCAAATTCGTCGGGGAGAAATACCCCGATTCCACGATGATCGATATCGGCGCAAACGTCGGCGACACCGCAGCCCTCATCGCCGAATACTGTGCCAACCCACTCCTCCTGGTGGAAGCGAGCGACTTCTTTTGGGAGTACCTTCGCAAAAACGCCGCCAAGCTGAAAAATGAGGTCGAACTCCGGAAAGTGCTCGTAGGAGACGGAGGCCCGATTGCAGGTGAGCTCTTCCACTGGGGCGGCACGGCAGAGTGGAAGGAGATGGCCGGCGCCGCCGAGCTGTC
>CBHXZU010000487.1:0-5205 GCA_966125105.1 uncultured Prosthecobacter sp. | reverse complement strand
ACGGCGAGGTTGTAGAGCGCGGGGATCAGTTTGCGGAAAGTCAGGTCACCGGAGGCGCCGAAGATGACCACGTTGCACGGCTGTGGCATCGGCCGATTGGACAAACCCTCACGAAGTGGATTGGCAGACAGTTCGTTACTCACGGAAAAAGGCGCGGAGCATGGGCTTCCTCGAAGGCTTGTGGCAAACCCTTTCCCCGCGTGTTTGCCGCAATGATCTCATGGTTTCCATGAACAAAATGCGGCATTTTCAGCGCGGATCCATCACGCGACCGAGGAAAAGACAGGCCCCGGTCGTGCGGTGTTGGATGGCGAAAAGGAAGGGGCGATCGACTTTTACCTCGATCGGTTTCGTCTCGCGGATTGCGGCTGCGGCGCGCGCCATCACGACTGCGGTGGCTGCCGCCGCCTCGGTTCCTTTCTCGTCGAGCGCGATGAACGTTTTGTGGAAGACGGCTGAGATGAAGAGGTAGTCGTCCGGAAGACGCGGGGCCATGCGGTCGAAGTTCGCGCTTCCTTGGGGCTTGTCGAAAGCCGTGGTCATGCCGAGAGCCTGCAATTCGTCCCCCAACGGGATGCTGTCGGACTCCAGCTTAAACTTCGGCAGGTGAAGGATGACTTCCTGGCTGGGCATCTGCGCGCAATCGGCGAGAGCCTTGGCAGTAATTCCTTTCTCGATCGCTGCGAGTCCTTTTATGTCGTCAGGGACCAGCACGAGGAAATGCACATCGCCGCCGATGTAGGGAAGCGTCACGGCAGCATACCCGTCGTGCTTGGCGTAGCCGTAATGATCTTTGCGGACCATCGTGGGCAGGGAAACTGGTTCGCCGCCGCGCGCGTGAAAAGGCTCGGGCTTCGTGGCCTCGGCACGGAACGGCTCCGCCCATGGAGCCTTCATGTAGACTGCGTTCGCCAGAACCAGGCGGGTTTCTCGATCGAGCCCGCCGTCGGGGATGAGGTCGCGAATCCGCTTTTCCGTTTCGCCCTCCACCCACGCATTGATGCGCTTCCGTTCCTTCGCAAAGTTCTTCGCGAAGTCCACTTCCTCCATCGGCGCCCGGTAGATGTCGGCGAGCAGCTTGGTGAAGGGCTCGCGGAACTCATAAGTTTTCTCGCCGAAAAGCCGATTTGCCGTCTTGAGAATCAGCGGTTCGCTGGGGCCGCCGTATTTCTTCCCATCTTTGGCTCGCTCGATCGTTTTGCTGGCCGCGGCGGAAAGCGCCGAGGTCAACGCGCCGAACGATGAATGAATGGCGTCGTCCGCAGGAAAATGGAGGACCTTCGCCATTTCCTCCCGGGTTTTCCCATCCGCGCCGGCGTAGGTCATCGCCAGCGCTGCCTGGATGGAATAAGGCGAGAGGCACAGATTCCCGTCGCCTTTTGCGAGGCGCTGGTGGAGCTGGATGCCAAGTTCGTTCGTGGCTTTCGCCGCCGCGGCTGGATCGCCGGAGTCGGCTGCAACGACGGTGGAGGCTCCGCCCAAGGCGGCAGCGAGAAACGCTTTGAGTTTCCACATGAGCTCAGCGTGCCACCGGACGGATTTGGCGCGAGCGGAAAGCATCGGGCTAATTCCGGAGATTTTTCGAGAATCAGCGTTCATTTGGTCCCCGAATGAGGTCGCGGGCGAAGCTCCCGCGTGCGCATGTTCCGACGATGAGGTCACGGGAGGTCTGACGGCGACCAAGTGTTCGGCCTACTTATACTCGGTCGAACCTCCCGCGTATCTAAACGCGGAACATTCGGCCATTGTCGAACCTCCCGCGTATCCAAACGCGGAACATTCGGTCATTGTCGAAGCTCCCGAGTATTCAAACGCGGAGCATACGGTCTCGGTCGAAGCTCCCGCGTGTTCAAACTCGGAACTTTTGGTCTCGGTCGGACCGCCCGTGACCTTATCGTCGGAACATCAACACACGGGAGCTTCGAAAATGACCTCGCATTCGGCGTAGCGGGTGGCGGAAGACGCTGAAATGCGTTCATTTGCGCAGTCCGCGCCTGTAAATCCGGTGGCGGCGAAGACGAGAACCGCCCGAGTGTGCAACAGACGCAAGGAACGACGATTCGCTTCACGTTTTGTGATTTGAGTCAGTTCGGCTATCTCGCTGCGCTACGGTTCCATGTCGTCGGAGCGGGATCGCAGGCACGGAGTTTGCGGAAGATCTGCCGCTCTGCTCCGCATCCTCACTACCACTCCGCGCTTGCGAGGGGAGCATGGGCCTCCGGCCCGTAACGGAAAGCTGTCCAAGCACGAGGCGCACTATTCCGGGATTCCTCGCGAATGAGACACAATTATTGAGGCTGGCGCAGGAGAGACGGTAGTTCCCGGCAAGTCGTTCTACTTATTTTGCGAGGATCCAGTTACGGGCCGGAGGCCCATGCTCCTTTGGTTGCGGCTTCGTCGCACCAGGCCTTTCGCGGGTTTCAGTATCGAGCTAGAACTCCGCGCAATTGAATACGATGCGATAGCCGCAGCGCTCGCTGCGGCAGACCACCTTGCACTTTTCGGAGATCAGCTTCGCTCCGCAGACGGGACAGACGGAGTCGAGATCGATCGGTTCGTCCTCGCGGGGTTCAGGCGTGGAGGGGTCAGACGTTGAACCGGAACTCGACGACATCTCCGTCCTTCATGACGTATTCCTTGCCCTCGATCCGCAGCTTGGCGTTTTCCTTCGCCTTCGCGAAAGAGCCGGCGGCGACGAGGTCGTCGTAGTGCACCACTTCGGCCGCGATGAAGCCGCGTTCGAAGTCCGTGTGGATGACGCCCGCTGCGGCGGGTGCCTTGTCCCCGGCGCGGATCGTCCATGCGCGGGTTTCCTGTTCACCCGTGGTGAGGTAGGTGCGCAGGCCGAGGAGGTGATAAACGGCGCGGATCAGCTCGCCGACGCCGCTCGTCTTGACGCCAAGGCCAGAGAGATATTCGGCGCCTTCCGCTTCGCTGAGATCGACGAGTTCGCTCTCGATTTGGGCGCTGATCACCACGGCTTCCGTGCCGAAGTGCGTAGCGGCATACGCCTTAACAGCTTCGACGAAGGGTTTTGCCACGCACTCCTGACCCTGGGCAAGCGCCGCGAGGTCGGGTTCGGAAACGTTGCACGCAAAGATGGTCGGCTTGCCGGAGAGAAGGAAGAACTCCTTCATCAGCTTCTTCTCGTCATCCGTGAGGTCGGCAGTGCTGGCGGGCTTGCCGGCGTTCAGGTGCGGGATGAGCTTTTCCGCGAGCGCGACTTCCGCCTTCGCCTGCTTGTCGCCGCTCCGAGCGGCCTTCTGTTGGCGGTCCTTCCGCTTCTCCACGGCGCCGAGATCGGCGAGGATGAGCTCGGTATTGATCACCTCGATGTCTCGGACCGGATCGACCGTGCCGCTCACGTGGTGAATGTCGGCGTCTTCGAAGCAACGCACGACCTGCACGATCGCATTCACCTCACGGATGTGGCTCAGGAACTGGTTGCCGAGACCTTCGCCCGCGCTCGCGCCTTTCACCAGGCCTGCGATGTCGACGAACTCGATCGCCGCGGGCACGAGCTTCTTGCTGCCGCTGATCTTGCTCAGCACTTCGAGCCGTGAATCGGGAACGGTAACGACGCCCACGTTCGGGTCGATCGTGCAAAAGGGATAGTTCGCCGCCTGTGCTTTGCGGGTCCGTGTGACGGCGTTGAAGAGAGTGGATTTGCCGACGTTTGGAAGGCCGACGATGCCTGCTGCGAGCATAAGATTCTGAAAAAGGGGCGCAATTCAGCGCAAGTGACGCGGATGAGCAAGGGAAGAAGTCATTGCCCGCTTGACCGTCATGATCGGTCGCGCAACACACCGGCATGTCCCCAACATTCGGTTTTCTCTGCCGGTTGGCGGCGTTTCTCATTGGCATCCAGTGCTTGAGCGTCGCGCAATCCCCGCAGCCAGCGGGTAAAAAGCACGTCGGCCCGCGCTTTGCCTTCGTCTGCCTTGCGTCAGACCGCGCGCCGATGCCCGGGGTGGTAGAGGCGAAGCTGGCTCAGCATCTCAAGGTGAACCCTGCGGAAATCGGAAAGCTCGAGGCGATCCCGGGTGAGAAGGCGCCGAAACTCGGGAACGAAGTATCCTCGGTGAAGGTGGGGAAAATCGAGGTGCTGATTGCGCGTGCCGGATTCCCGATTCCCAAGGCCGACCTGGATTACGCGTGCATGAATTCCGTGTTCTGGCCGAACGCGGCGGAGGTGCTCGCGAAACACAAATCCCACCTGATCGTGACCGTCCTGGGAGAGTTTCCATCACCGATCGAGGAAGGTCTTTTCCTGACTCGCTCCATTGCCGCATGCACTGAGGCTTACGATGCGCTTGGCGTTTACTGGGGGCACGCGACGGTCATGCACAGCCCCGAGTTCTTTCGGAAATACTCCGAGAAAGCGTCTGCAGAAGATCCGCCGGTGCTCCTGTGGGTGGGGTTTCTTCGAGCAAACGGCGAGAAGGAGGGAACCACGAGTGTGTTCACACGTGGGCTGAATGAATTTGGGCGAATGGAGATCGAGGTCGTCGACAGCGCAAAGAAGCCGTCGGAGATTTTCGAGCGAGTGGCAGATCTCGCGAGCTACCTATTGAAGAAAGGAAACATCATCGAGGACGGCCATACCATCGGCGCCGATGACAACGAGAGAATCCGAGTCCGTCATGCGGACTCCGCGCTTGACCGCGAAGGCAAGGTCCTGCGCATCGAGTTTTAGCGCATTTAGATCATGACAAAGCTCCACGAAATCGTCCGGCACATGGAGACCCTGCTGAATCACGCAGGGATTGGCGATTATCCCGGCGCGCAGAATGGGCTGCAGATTGAGAACAGCGGAGCGGTCTCCCGAATCTGCGCGGCGGTGGATGCGTGCGAAGCAGTGTTCGTCGAAGCGGCGGCAGTTCCGGGAACGCTTCTGCTCGTGCACCACGGAATGCTCTGGGGCGGGGGACAGCCGTTCGTCGGGGCGTTGCGGCGGAAACTAACGATGGCCTTCGAGTGGGACCTTGCGCTCTTTAGTTCGCATCTGCCGCTCGATGCGCATCCCACGCTGGGGAATAACGCGCAGCTGGCCGACTTGCTTGGCTTTAAAAAGCGCAAGCCGGCTTTCGTGGCGAAAGGGCAGCCGATTGGATTCGTTGGGGACGTGAGCATCACGCGGGCGGCTCTCGCGAAGAAGCTGGAACAGGCACTGGGCGGACGCGTGCACATTGCTGCTGGCGGTCC
>CBHXZU010000486.1:0-5211 GCA_966125105.1 uncultured Prosthecobacter sp. | reverse complement strand
GTCGTCGTTACTAATGCGTGGCTTCCCCAAACCGCTCCCAATCCGGCGACGTTTAAGATAGCGCAAACGGACGCGACCGTGGATGCCACAAACAGCATCGATCGCGCGACTATAATGTGACGGAGCAGCCGCGAAATCGTCAGCGCCGAGCGGTGGGTGGGGGATTCAGGATTGCGCAACGCGGAATAGTGCGTCGCGCTTTCCCATCCGAACAACAGGGTCCGAATGACCGTCGCCGCGACCGCGAATGCAGGAGCGAGATCCGGAGCGAGCCAGCCAAACAGCGCGGCAGCAGTCGTGGCTCCGAGCAACGCCGCGGTGCCGAAGAACTTCGGGAAGGTGCGGGAAGCCGCCCAGAACGGTCGGCGGGTATCGACGTAGATCATCGCCGAGCAGGCGACGCTGATCACCGCCATCGCCAGCGCGCCCAATGCGGCATCGAGGCGGTGCGGGAAAAGGACCATCGCGCCGGCCGCTCCGGCATACGCGCTGAAGGCCACGATTTCCCGGCTCATCCAGGATTTGCGCAGCCCAAGGAAGGCGCGCCACGCTTTTAGAGGTCGTCCCAAGTGCGTGAAGCTAACCACCATTCCCACCAGCAGCGTCGCCAGTCCGACAATGGAGGTCCCGAGATACGGGGCAGGTGTTCCTTTCGCCAAAAGGTAGGCGTGAACGCCGTGCACGCCCGCTGCGAGCTGGGTGAGCACGAGCATGATCGCGAGTGGCCAATGCGGATCTTCCAGGCGTAGTGAAGCGGCGTCGGCCGGCCGCGCGTTCGAGGGCATGCTGCGCGCCGTGCGAAACGTCGTGGTGGGACGCGTGTAGCTCGATTCGAACGTTCCCGGGAGAAGGGTGGCTCCGTTGGACGTGGAGGAAATGACTTCGGCCTTCTTTACGACCTGGATCTTGATCGCATGCGTCGGGCAGGCCTGCACGCAGGCAGGAGCCTCACCCGCGGCGAGCCGGCCGTCGCACATGTCGCATTTCCGAACGATCCCCTTGGACTTCGAATACTGTGGCACCTCGTAGGGGCACTTCAGCACGCAGTACTGGCAGCCAATGCACTGGTCATCCAGGTGGCGCACGATGCCCGTCGCTTCATCCTTTTCATAGGCGAGCACCGGGCAGCCGTTCGCGCAGGCAGGATCCGCGCAGTGGTGGCAGGCGGTGGTGATGGTTTGTTGGTACGGGGATCCAGCGGCTCCGCCGTGAAGGAGCCCCACATTACGCCAAAGCTCGTGTTCCTCCAATCCGTTCAATGAATGGCAGGCGCTCACGCATGCCTTGCAGCCCGTACAGGCATCGAGATCCACCGCGAAGGCGTATTGCTCACCTTCCTGCGGCTTCTCGAGCGGAATTAGATCGCGATAGTAGCGGGCGTGGGCCGGCAGAGCATGGCGATCGTGCTTTTGCGCGAAGCGCTCCACGGCCGTGAGCCGGCTCTGCGTCTCCAGCAGATCGTCGATCAGGGTGCGAGGCTCGGGTTCGCCGGTGGTCATGCTTCGTTGCTGAAGAACTCCTGGAGTTTGCCCACTTCGTGGCGGGTGCTGAACGCGAGGAACGTCTCCCGTCCTTCGCGATGCCGCAGGTAAGCTCGCAGCATTTTCTCGATCGTCTTGGGAAGTTCCTTGGCGGCTACTCCCGCGAACACCTGGCGGCCAACCGCTTGGTATTTGCCAAATCCGCCCCCGACAAAGACGTGGTACCCTTCCACGCTCTCGCCGCCGACTTTCGTCTTGGTGCCGAGCAGTCCAATGTCACCCATGAAGTGCTGCGCGCAGGAGTGCGGGCAACCGGTAAGGTGAATGTTGATCGGCTGATCGAGTTCGTAGCGCTTCTCGAGATACTTGATCAGTTCGAGCGCGTGACCCTTCGTGTCCGCCTGCGCGTATTTGCAATAGCGGTTCCCGGTGCAAGCGATGACGCCGCTCGCCACGTTCGATTGACGCGTGCTCAGCCCCATCTTGTCGATCGCCTTCTTGAGCGTCGGAACGAAGGAATCCGGCACATTCGGAATGATCAGATTCTGCCAAACCGTGAGCCGCACCTCACCGCTGCCGTAAAGATCGGCCAGCTCTGCGAGGCGGATCATCTGCTTCGGCGTGACCTGTCCGACTGGGAACGCGACGCCCACGTAGTTGAGTCCGCGTTGCTTCTGCGGATAATCGCCGATGTGCGTGTGCGGCAGCTCCTGGCTCGCCCAGCGCATCTGTGACGGATCATATGGCGACTTCGTCAGCTCGTACCCGAGCAGCTTCTCCGTCTCCGCGAGATACTCCGCCATCGGCATCTTCTCGAGCAGGTGCTTCAGGCGCGCGCGCTTCCGGTCGCCGCGATTTCCCTTCGCGATGAAGACCTTCACCAACGCGCACACCACCTTGTTGATCTGCGCCGGCGGAACGATCACGCCCACGTCGCGGGCAAATGCCTTGTGTCCGGTCGCTCCTCCGAGCGCGATGCGAAAGAAGACTTCCTCGCCGATCTTCACGGCCTTCACGCCGATATCGTTGGTGTCTTCCACCGAGCCGATCAATCCGCCGCCGTCGTAAGCGATATTGAACTTCCGCGGGAGGTCGTAAAACGCGCGGTCGTTAATGATCAGTTGGCTGAGTTCATGCACGAACGGGCGCACATCGATCAGTTCCAACGGATCAATCCCGGCAGTCGGGTTTGCGGTGAGGTTGCGGATGTTGTCCGCCCCCGCGCCGCGGGTATGCAGCCCCACGCTCTGAATGCGGCGCAGCACTTCCGGCGCATCCTTCGGCTGGATCAGCCGGATCTGGAAGTTCGCCCGGGTGGTGATCTGCACGTAGCCGCTGGTAAGTTCCTGCGAAACACGAGCGATCTCGCGCAGTTGGTGCGAGCTAAGGAAACCGCCGGGAATCCGCAGACGCGCCATGAAGGAATCCTTCACGGGCGTGAGGAAAAAGAGGCCGTTCCACTTGAACCGGAAGGTCTCTTCCTTGTCCGGCGCCTTGTTGCCGATCGCGTTCTCCAGGATCTGGCCGTAGGCATCGAGCGGATGAAGCTCACGCTTCACGCGTTCTTCGAAGATCAGGTCTTCGTTTGCGGATTTAGCCTCATCCGGCGTGGGCTTGACATCGC
Source organism: uncultured Prosthecobacter sp. (assembly GCA_966125105.1). Classification (GTDB taxonomy): domain Bacteria; phylum Verrucomicrobiota; class Verrucomicrobiia; order Chthoniobacterales; family Chthoniobacteraceae; genus SXWH01. Next base: position 2,106 of record CBHXZU010000486.1, on the reverse strand, counting down.
TGAAGCGCTGTCCGCGCGCGGCGATGCCGGCGAAGAGACCGCTGAGATATTCCTTCTGCTCGGGGGCAAATCCGCCCGCAGAGATCGAGGCTGCTAGGGTGCTCATAAGAGTTTAGTAAACGTCGCGTTGATACCGCTTGTCGGACTTCAGCTTGGCCACGTAGGCCTTCGCGTCGTCCGCGCTCTTTCCACTGCGCTCGATGATCGTGTGGAGCGCCTGATCGACATCCTTCGCCATCCGGGAAGCGTCACCGCAGACATAGAAGTGCGCGCCTTCCTCCAACCACGCGAAGAGTTCCGCCGCGGATTCCAGCATCCGCGATTGCACGTAGATCTTCTCCGCCTGGTCGCGGCTGAAGGCGAGGTCCAGCCGGCTGAGCAAGCCGTCGGTCTGCCATCCGGTGAGTTGTTCCTCGTAAAGGAAGTCCGTGGCGCGTTTCTGGTCGCCGAAGAAGAGCCAGTTCTTTCCTTTCGCGCCGATGGCCTGGCGCTCCTCGAGGAACGCGCGAAACGGCGCAATGCCGGTTCCAGGACCCACCATGATCATCGGCGTATCGGGATTCGTCGGTGGTTTGAACCCGTGCGAAGGCTGCACGAAGACCGGCGCCGCGCCGGCGTCGCCTACACGATCCGCGAGGAATGTGGAGGCCACACCCTTGCGCGGACGCCCGTGCGCATCGTAGCGCACCGCGCTCACGGTCAGGTGCACTTCATCCGGGTGCGCCTTCATCGAGGACGAGATGCTGTAGAGACGGGGAGCGAGCTTCTTGAGCAATGCGACAAACTCCGCCGCGGAGAAGCTGGCGCCCATTCCGTGGAGGACATCGATGATCTCGCGTCCGTAGAGCCATTGCTTCAGGTCCGCCTTGCGGGCGGGGTCGAGCAGCGCGGCCAGTTCGCTGCCCGGTGAGCGTGCCGCAGCTGCAGCTAGCAGTTCATTCGAAGGCTTGGTGATGTCGAAGTGCTGGGTCAGCGCCAGCCGCAACGGCAGTTCCTTGCCGCCAGCGGGAACTGCTTCTTCGCCATCGCATCCGAGCACCTGCAGGATATCACCCACCAACGAAGAGCAATTGCTCGGGTACACGCCGAGCGCGTCACCCACTTCATAGGTGAGCCCACTTCCAGCGAGTCCCAGTTCGAAGTGGCGCACATCCTTGGCGCTGCCGGCGCGTGTGAGAGTCACGTTGCGGAGGAGCCGGGAAGGGAAGGGATTCTTGCGGTCGTATCCCGTGCTTGCCGGCGCCTCGACAATCGTCGCAGCCACGGTCGCGACAGCGGATGCGCCAGCGAGGCTGGTGAAGACGGCTTCCGTCCACTCCTGCGCGGGCGTCTCGTAATCCACATCGCAATCCTTGCGATCCTGGATACGCTTCGCGCCGAGCGCGGCAAACCGCTCATCGCACACTTTTCCAAATTGGCAGAACTGCGAGTAGTTCGTGTCGCCGAGCGCGAGCACGCTGTAATTCAGGTGCTCGAGCCGGGGAGCCGAGTCGGCCTTGAACCAGTTCCAGAAGTTTTGCGCGGGATCCGGCGGTTCACCATCGCCGTAGGTGCTGGCGATCACCAGCACGTTGCTCTCTTTCGCCCAGTCGACCGTCTCATACTTCTCCATGCTGAGCACGCGCGGCGCGAAGCCTTTTGCTTCGGCGACCTTCGCGGTCTTCTTGGCGAGGCCTTCAGCGGTTCCAGTCTGGCTGCCGTAAAGCAGAAGGAGCGGTGCTTTTGGGGCCGTCAGTTCGGGAGAAACCGTCATGCCAGCCTGGGCAGAGTCGCTGAAAAGGCCCGCGAGGAAGCCATTCAGCCACATGCGCTGTTCGGCGGAGAAGGGGGCGTTTTCAGGGATGTACGGGATGCGGTTCATCGATCAGTGAGCAATTGAAAGGCGGAAAAGGAGGTAGAGTGTGATGGCGAGGAGCACCCAAAAGCCGGTGCGGTAAAAGGCGAGGGGATCCCGCTCGAGCAGTGGCGCGTCTTTGCGGAAGAACGGCTCGACTCGATCCGGGTGCGCGAGGTCGAACGAAATTTCGCTGAAGTGCTGATAGCGCCGGACCGGATCGAGGCTGATTGCCCGGGCGATGATGTGTTCGAGACAGGGCGGCACATTGG
>CBHXZU010000485.1:0-5212 GCA_966125105.1 uncultured Prosthecobacter sp. | reverse complement strand
GGCGATGCTGATCCTCGTGCTCGGCGCGGTCATCGCGTTGTCGCGCCACAAGGAGGCGGGAAACATCCACTGGCGTTCGCGGTTCCTCGTCGCCTTCGCGCTTCCGCTGGTGGTGGTCTACACGTGGATCGCGCTGCATCACGACGCGGAGGTGAATTGGACGGCGCCTGCTTCGGTGAGCCTGCTGGTTCTGGTCGGACAATTTGCGGACCGGTTATGGAATGCGGATCGGCGCAAGCTGGTTACGGCATCGATCGCGCTGGGCGCTGTGACCTCGATTATTGCGGTGAATCCTGACCTAGTCCGCATGCTTGGAATTCCGTGGCGGTATGAGCGGGATCACACGGCGCGTCTGCGCGGCTGGTCCAAAACGGCGGAGGAGGTGCAGAAGGTCCGGCAGCAAGTGGAACAGCACCTCGGCAAACCAGTTTTCCTGATTGCTGAGAACTACGGCGTCGCTGCGGAGCTCTGCTATTACCTTCCGGAAAAGCGAATCGAGGCTCCGGGGCATCCGGCAGTTTACGTGGAGGAATCGCCGGTACCGACGAGCCAGTTCCACTTCTGGGGACGCTACGACGAATACGAAGAACGCACGGCCCCCGTGGTGAACGAGCAGGAGGACAGTTCGGAGTACGGCACGAATCGGTTTGCCGGACGCACCGCGCTGTACATTACCACGCGCGATAAAGAGAAGAAGCCGCCGAGCGTCTTGCAGCGCACATTTGATCCGCCGTGGGAAACGGTTCGCGAGTTTACCGTGCAGGAAGACGGACAACCGCTTCGCACGATCCGAGTGTTCATCTGCCGTCGCTACAAGCCGGGGATGTTGCTGGATTGAGCCGAACAACGGAGATGTTGATCCGCGGCGAGCCTGGCGGGGTTTGCGGAATCGCGAATTTCGACCCTAAACGCCACGGTCGCGCTTGGATCCATGGTCGAAAGCTGACGTCCTCCGACTCGTTTCCCCGATTTTCTTGCCGAAGGACGTCGTCCTTCGAGTCGTTTCCCCGATTTTCTTCCCCGAGGACGACGTCTTCGGACTCGTTTCCCCGATTTTCTTGTTCAAGGACGACGTCCTCGGACTGATTTCCCCGATTTTCTTGTCCAAGGACGACGTCCTTCGCCTCGAAAATCCGAATTGCTTAGCGCAGGTTAAGGTCTTCGGACGCAAATCCCCGGATTTGCTGTCGGAGGAAGACGTCCTTCGACCCGATTTCCCGGGATTTTTGAAATAATTCACGCGGGCAAACCCTTGGCTCCATCTCGGTCTGACTCCATCAGACTGGTTCGAATTCGGGTAAGTTCGGGTTGCGCTGCGCTTTGGGCGGCTTTCTTGAGCGTCAAAGTGGTGGGTAATTTCAAGCACGCAGCCTAGGCAGGCTGCACCACAAGGTTGGACGCTTCGCGCGTTGTGGTCAGGAGGGCGAGGAACTCCTTGTTCCCTTCTCCGCCGAGGATGGGGGACTCGATTACGTCGGACCAGTGCAGGCGAGTGTAGTTTGATGCCGGGGGCATGGTTTCGACGAAGGCTCGGATCTTTTCGACGGCGGCGGCGTGCAGGGCGGGATCCTTTACCACGCCGCCGCGACCGACGTCTTCGCGCCTGAGCTCAAATTGCGGTTTCACCAGCACGATCATGCGTCCTCCAGGGGCAAGGAGCTCGAGCGCGGGCGGCAGGATTAGCGTGAGCGAAATGAACGAGACGTCGGCGACGACGAGATCGATCGCGTCGGGAATGTCTTCGCGAGTGAGGAAGCGGGCGTTCAGTTTTTCGCGGGCGACCACGCGCGGATCGGAGCGAATCCTCCAGTCAAGTTGGCTGTGGCCGACGTCGATTGCCCACACTTTCGAAGCGCCGTGTTGCAGGAGGCAATCGGTGAAGCCTCCAGTGCTCGCGCCGATGTCGAGGCACACGAAACCGGCCGGATTGACTTGGAAATGTTTCAATGCGCCTTCGAGCTTGTAGGCGCCGCGGCCAACGTAGCGCTCGGGTTCGGCAACGGTGATCGGCGCAGATTCCTCAAACTTGCTGCTGGCCTTGTCGACGACCTGTTCGCCGACGCGAACTTGTCCCGCCATGATGGCGCGTTGCGCCTTCTCGCGGCTCTCAAAAAGCCCGCGCAGGACGAGAAGTTGATCGAGGCGCAGTTTCGCCGGCATGTGGGATCATGGCTCGCTGAAGGATGCACGAGTTGCGAGCGAAAGTTGGCGCGGAGGGAAGTGAGCGCATGGGATGTTCAATTCGAAAACCGCGATTGAGATGGGACTACGAAGGGCGCGAAGAACGCTAAGGCGAGAGATTGGAGCGGACATCGGCAGCCGGGGCAGGGGGGAGTCAAAAGGTGAACGCAATAGCGTCGAATTGCGCGGTAAACCTCCCTTCCCGCTCTTGGCGTCCTTCGGCATATGCTCCAGCCCCGAGCAAACCCCCGCAAACACGCGTGCGAACCGGAGTGGCGGCGTCCCCGCCGCCCTCGGCGAAGCCGAGCCCTAACCGCGCGAGGTCTTGGCGCGCGCCACGCTCGCTCGACTCCATTAAAGCTGTAAACGGATTTAGAGGCGACTACGGTTTTAGGCCGCGCGGCGGAACCAGCGCGTGGGATTGAGCGTGCTGAGGATCCGCTCGAGTAGATTGCGACGCGGTTGCTCGGCGGTGGCGCCGTCGGCGGGACGTGGCGCAGCGGGTTCTGGAGTTTCGCGGTGGAAAAGCGGACGGCGCTTCTTCGGCTCGGTCGCAGGCTCCGGTTTTTGCTCTTTGGGAACGGCTGAGGATTCAGCTGCTTTCGCGGCGGGAGTGGCTGACTTTTCCTCCCGCTTGCTCGCAGATTTGTCCTCGCGATGGCTGGCCGGCTTTTCCTCACGCTTTGCCGGAGCGGAAGATTTCTCTACGCGCTTTGGCGACGCTGAAGGTTGCGCTTTTTCGGTCGCGGCTGCCGGAGCCTTTTTCGATTTCTCCACCGCCTTGGGTGCTTCTTTCTCCGGCAGGCTTGGCTCGGTGGAGGAGGATTCTTTCACGCCATTCGGCTCGACCGCCGGAGGAGCTTTGGGCGTATCGAGTTCCTTGACCGCTCCGGCGTCCGCAGCCTTCGCATTTGGTTTTGGGGTGCTCGATCGCTTCAGCGTCGTCGTGCCCGTTTTCGGCGCGGTTTCGACATACGAAGTGGTATCTGCCTTCCGCTCCGTCTTCTCCCAGAACTTCCATTTGATGCCACGTTTCCGCGGCGCGGGCGCGGGCGCCCGTTCCCGAGCGGGCTCCGCGAGAACCACCGTTGTCGCCGGTTTTGCACCGCTCCCTTTCACGCGCTGCAGCTTGCTCGTGCCAACGGGACGCCGCGCGAGCTCGAGCTGTTGCACCGACTTTTCGCGGCTCACGGTGTAGTCGTGCACTTCAACCACCCGCGCGTCGCGGCGCGCAAAGAAAGATACTTGTTCTGTGAGCGGCCGATTTGGCAGCCACACCGGCTTATCCAGCGTGGAATCCATCACCCACCACGGGTGCTTTTGATTCTGCTCGTCGTGGTAAAAGACCGCCGTGCGCTGTGTGGTTTCGCTGCCGCGCAGTTTCGAAAAGTAATCCACCTCAAACGTCACCACCTTGTGCGGAGTCGCCCCAAGATTGCGGTGCAATTCCGACGCGTATGCCCGATCCCCGCGTTCCGCATCGCCCACGGCCTTCGGCGTCGCCATCACCTTGTGCCAGGTCAGTGACTTTGATTGGCAACCGGTTACGAGCAGGGCGGCACTGGTGGCCAGGGCTATCGGCTTATGCATTGTGGGATGGGAGACCCTTCACTCCGGAAGGGCCAAAGCTGCCCATACCACCCCTGCGCGCTCTAAATCAAGCCGAGCTGATACTTCATCACCCAAAGATTCGCTTTGAGCGTAAGCTCGAAGAGATTCACCGGCTGCGCGAGGGCATCGTTCACGCCGTTCGGGCGCTGCACATCGCCCGGAGTCAGCGCGATGATCGGCAGACGCTCTCCTTGTGGAAGGGGACGCAGAGGCGCGCGCGCATCCTGCGGTGTCGCGCCCGGCAGCGGAGTTCCCATTAGCACGAGGTCGAAAGCCTGGTCCTTCGCCGCATCGAGCGCTTTTTCGCCGCTCGTGCAGCTCGTCGTCTGGAATCGCGCGAACTCGAGCGCCGCCACCATGCCAGGGAGCAGATATTCGTCATCGCTCACCGCAAGGATGCGCGGAATGGGCAGCGTCTTGCCCCGGTTCAGCAACTCCGGCGCGAGCACGGTGTCGAGCAGCTGCACCGTGTCGTTCAGCGAGCCGAGCACGCTCGGATCGATCGGACCGGGCCGATGCACGATGTCGCGCGCCAGAGCGTCGAAGCCGGAAATCAATCGGGTCACCGGGTGGTTCGGAATGACCGCGGCGCGTTCCGCCATGCGTTCCGTCACGCCGGCCAATTCCGTCCGCGCCTTGTCGCTGGTTTCGTCCTTGTGCAGGTCGCTCACGAGCGATTTGGAACGCGCGGCAAACTCTACGAGCTGCGGTGCCACTTCCACCACGGGATCGGGGGCGACAACTTTCGCCATCGGCGCCGCGGCCAGCGTCGTTCCGCCAGGTCCGATGGAGACTGCGCCATCCGCGGGCAGCGTAATCGGCACTGTGGCTTTCAAAGAGGCTGCTTCCCCGCTGCGGGCAGCGATCAGGCGGAGTCGCTCGACCTCACCTTTGAGGGATTGATTCTCTTTCGCGAGACGCTCCTTTTCAGCCGTGAGATTCTTAACTTCCGCGCGCAAAGCGGTGAGATCCGCGCCAGTGGCCGGCGTAAGGAGACGCGCGCTGCCGAGAATATCGATCTGCTTTTGCTGATCGTTCAGCTTCGCAACGAGATCTTCGTTTTGCTCACGCAGGAGGCCGACCGTCTTCCGAAGAGTCTCGACTTCCGAAGGTGTGGTAGCCTCATCCGGGATAAACTCGCACTCGATGGTGCCGATCATCACCTTGCAGCGATCGCTCAGGTCCGCCTCGGTCACTTGGAACCCATCGACAAAGCAGTGGTTCGTCGAGTCGAGGTCGCGCAACACGTAGTGCCCATTGACCGCAACCAATTCCGCATGGTGACCCGAGATGGTCCCGTGATTGATCTGGATCTGGTTATCGGCCCGCCGCCCCACGGTGACGCGATCTCCGCTGAGCGGGAAAGTCATCTCACCCCTCTCGGGATGTTTTACAATGAGTTTGGGCATGGGCTGAGGCG
>CBHXZU010000484.1:0-5245 GCA_966125105.1 uncultured Prosthecobacter sp. | reverse complement strand
CGCTGGCGCGACTGCGCGCGGGAGAAGACGTCCCCTATGTGCCCGTGGAGGGATTGGCGCCATTCGACACCGTGCTGAGCTTCACCGGCGGCGCGGCATTGGAGCAACTGCAACAAGAACTGGGCGCGCGCCACGTCGCTCCCCTCTACGGCAGTGTCGATCCCACCGTGCATCGGCGCGTAGCGCCGCGCCCGCATTACGAATGCGACCTTTCATATCTGGGGACCTACTCGGCGGATCGACAGGCCGCGCTGGAGGAATTGTTTCTCCGCCCCGCAAGAATGCGCGCGGACTGCAAGTTTGTGATGGGAGGGGCGCAGTTTCCGGATGAGTTCCCGTGGACGGAGAACCTGCACTTTGTGCGACACCTTCCGCCTTCGGAGCATCCGGCCTTCTTCAGTTCTTCGCGCTTCACGCTGAACGTCACCCGCGGACCGATGCGCGAGTTCGGTTACTGTCCATCCGGACGTCTCTTCGAAGCGGCGGCGTGCGGCACGCCAATCATCAGCGATGCCTGGGAGGGGCTGGATCAATTCTTCACCCCGGGCGAGGAGATCATCGTCGCCGAGCATGCCGACGACGTGCTTGCGGCTTTCGATTTGGATTCACCAACCGCGCGCCGGATGGCGGAGCGGGCCCGCGAGCGCGTGCTTGCGGCTCACACGGCGAAGCACCGCGCCATCGAACTCGAGGCGGCTCTGGACGATGCAATGCTTGCGGGAGTTTCGGAATGAAACCGTCAGTCGTGAAATGTGCGCGAGGCGATCGATCGATCCGCCGGAAGTAAACTCAACCATCGAAAACTATGTGGGGAATCGTGCCAGCAGCAGGAGCGGGAACGCGGATTCAACCCCTCGCCTTCTCAAAAGAACTATTGCCGGTCGGCAGTCGCCGCGATGGCGCCACCGAGCGGCCGCGCGCCGTGAGCGAATATCTCGTGGAGCGTCTGATTCGCGGCGGCGCGAAGAAAATCTGCTTTGTGATCGCGCCGGGCAAATCGGACATCCTGGAATATTACGGCGGCAGCACCGGCAGCGACGTCAGCATGGCATTTGTCGTGCAACCGCAGCCGGTCGGACTTTGCGACGCGCTCTTCAGCGCGTTGCCGCTCGTCCCGGAGGATGAGAGCGTGCTCATCGGCCTGCCGGACACCGTTTGGTTTCCGGAGGACGCGCTGGCGAGCCTGCCGGAGGATGTCTTCAGCCTGCTGCTCTTCCCCGTAGAGAATCCTCGCTACTTCGACGCGGTCGAGACGGACGAGTCTGGCGCCGTTCTGCAGATCCAGGTGAAGAGCAGTCTCGAGCCGACCGGCTGGATCTGGGGCGCCATGAAAATCCCCGGCGAAGTCTTTCACGAACTGCACTGGCTCTGGTGTGAGCGCAATCGCTCGGACGAATTCATGGGCACGCTCATCAATGCGTGGCTGGAACGCGGCGGACGCGTGCAGGGCGTTCGGACCGGCACGACCTACGTCGATGTCGGAACGCTCCATGGCTACCGCGAAGCCGTGCGGCTCCTGAGTGAGCCGCAGGCCGAAGCCCACGAGCAACTTGTCCCAACGCAGCAAACATGCCTTCCGTAATTCAACCTCCGGACCAGATCGAGCGGCGCGTGCGCGCGCTCGGCGACTGGTTTCACAACCTGGACCTTCACGGCGTGCGGACCGCGCCGAATCATTTCCTCGGCGATTATCCGCAGGTGAAATGGCAGCGCTTTGAGCATGCGATTCCCGAGGATCTTCGCGGACGCACGGTGCTCGATATCGGGTGCAACGGCGGGTTTTACTCGATCGAGATGAAACGGCGCGGCGCCGATCGCGTCGTGGGCATCGATGCGGACCCGCGCTATCTTGCGCAGGCGCGCTTCGCCGCCGAAGCGCTGGAGATGGACATCGAGTTTCGCGAGCTCTCCGTTTACGACGTTGCGAAAGTCGGAGAGCGCTTCGACCTCGTGATCTTCATGGGGGTGCTCTACCACTTGCGCCATCCGCTGCTGGCACTGGATCTCATCCACGAGCACGTCACGCGTGATCTCCTGGTTTTTCAATCCATGCAGCGCGGCAGCGGTGAGCTGATGGACCTGGCGCCTGATTACCCTTTCGACGAGCGCGCCGTATTTGACGACTCACGTTTTCCAAAGATGCATTTCATCGAACACAAATACACGGGAGACCCCACCAATTGGTGGGTGCCAAATCGCGCGTGCGTGGAAGCCATGCTGAGGAGCGCCGGTTACGAGATCACGGCGCGGCCGGAGGAAGAAGTGTATGTGTGCCGTCACGTGAACGGGGAGGTGCACCATGGTTGAGGCCGTGATGTTCTGGAACGAGCCGAACAATAAGTCGCACTGGGATTTTGAGATCGATCCCGAATGGGACATCTTCTCCTCCATGGTGAAGGCCGCCTCTGCCGCGGTATCGGCGGTGAATCCCCGCCTGCCGAAAGTCCTCGGCGGCATTTCGCCGATCGATCCGAAGTTTATCCGTCGACTCGACGAACGGGGTGTCCTCGACACCCTCGATGTGGTCGCCGTCCATGGGTTCCCCCTCGATTGGAACCACTGGCAGATTAACGATTGGCCCGCGAAGATTGCGGAAATCCAGGAAGTCACTTCGCTTCCCGTGTGGGTAAGCGAGGTCGGCATCTCCACCTTCGGCGCGGACGAGGTGCAGGAATTTGGCCTCAAGCGAACGGCCGAGTTGCTCATCGGCCGCGTGCCGCGCATCCACTGGTATAGCCTGTGCGATTTGCCGAAGGCGTGGCCGGCGACCACGCGGCACCGTGAGGCGGAAGGCTCCTCTTACTATCGGCACTTCTACATGGGCCTGCTGCGCGAAGACGGCACGCCCAAGCTGGCGATGAAACACTTCTCCCAATTCACTCCCGAAGTGGGGATTTGCCAGTGGTTCCACTTCGAGGACCACCGGTTGGATGAGGCAGTGCGTTGGATGCGGGAGCTCGGCGTAAAGTATCTGCGCACGGGGCTCAGTTGGGCGGACAGTTTCCGACCGAATGCCGATGCCTGGTTCGATCGGCAGATGGAGGCGCTCGGGGGCTTCGACGTGACGCTCACCTTCTGTTTCACGCCGGAACACCGCGGCATTGCGCCGCATCACACCAGCCCGCCGCTCGTCGTGGAAGAATACGCGGAGTTCTGCGCGCGCATGGTTTCACGGTATGCGCCGGCATCTTCCGCGCCGCCAGCGCCCTCCGCGCCGTTGCCGCAACTCGTGAAATGAAACCCATCTGGCTCATCCGGCACGGGCATCACGATTGGATCGGGAAGGCACTCGTGGGCCGCAAGCCGGGGGTTCATCTGAACGCCGAGGGTCGTGCCCAAGCGGAAGGCATCGCTACGAGGCTGCGTGGCGAGCCGATCACGACCGTTGTATCCAGCCCGCAGCCGAGGGCGGTCGAAACGGCCGAACCTCTGGCCCGAGCGTTGGGACTACCTTTGAAAATCGATGCGCGGCTGGACGAAATCGACTTCGGCGCTTGGACGGGAATGACTTTCGCGGAACTCGACAAGGATTCGCGCTGGCACGAGTGGAATCGCGAGCGCGCGGCGGGCACGGCGCCCGGAGGCGAAGCGATGATCGCAGCGCAGCGGCGGATCCTTGAGGCCATCGAAGCTTATAGGCGGATAGCGCCGGTGGCACTCGTCAGCCATGCCGACGTGATCAAGGCGGCGCTGGTGGCCTACTTGAACAAGTCACTCAATGCGCTGTACAGCCTTTCCGTGGAGCCGGGGGATATTGCGCGCGTGACGTTTCGGGGCGTGGGCCCGGTGGTCACGCTGGAAGCGCACGAAGCAGATCTTGTCGCGCCCCGGTAGCATGAGCGTGCTATCGCCGGTCACGACAATCTCCGGGGAAGCAGTTCATTCTGCGTGGGAGTCCGCAATGCGACGCGGGGACTTTGAGTCCGCGTGGCGCGCGACCGATCAGATTGAACATGCGCGGCGGCTCCGAGGCGGACGGCGTCCTGAGCTGGGGGAACTGATGTGGGATGGCACCCCGTTTGACGGGCGACGTGTGCTCGTGCGCTGCCTGCATGGCTTGGGAGACACGATCCAGCACCTGCGCTTCGTGCCGGAAATCTGCGCCGTCGCGGCGCGCGTATATCTCGCGGTTCAGCCGGCGTTGTTGCCGCTGCTCTCGGCGCAAGCGAACCTGGGCGAAGTGATCGACGGATGGGTGACTTCGTGGCCGGAGCACGATGTGGAGATCGAAGTGATGGAACTCGCCTACGCGCTTCGGAAGCACGTCGCGGTTTTGCCGGGACCTTTACCGTATCTCGATCCTCAATCCGTCGCGCGACGCGCGACTTGGCGCCCGCCTAAAGGCACGGGGTCACAGCCGCGGATTGGACTTGTGTGGAAAACCAGCGCGTGGGATCCCAGCCGGTCGATGACGCCGGCCGACCTGGCTCCGCTGCGCAGTTGCAGCGCATCGTTTTACAGCCTGCAACAGGAAGCGACGGAGTCGGAGATGGCGTCGCTCCCCTTTCCTGTTCACTCGTTTGCGCCGCATACGACCGATCCGCTCGATGCGGCCGCAGCCATGCTTTGGTGTGATGCGATCATTGCCGTCGATGGCATGCCTGCGCACCTGGCCGGCGCATTGGGTCGGCCGACTTGGCTCGCACTGAAGGAACGGGCGGACTGGCGATGGATGGATAGTCGAAATGATTCGCCGTGGTATCCATCGCTGAGGCTTTTCCGGCGGAGTTCGACATGGTCAGACGTGATGGAGCGCATTGCGGGTGAGGTGACCGCGGCGATGAGTTTCTCGCGAGAGCCTCAAGCCTCCCCGAGACTTCGAGTGTTTGCGAGCGGGGCGACATAGGTGACGCGAAACTGCCGCATTTTGCGGATAACTGCCACAGCCGTCCTCGGATGCAGGGTCGAAGGACGCCATCCTTCGACCAAAAAAAGTATTTTTCGTCCCGGAGGACGACGTCCTTCCACCGTCAAAAGTGTTTTTCGTCCCAGAGGACGACGTCCTTTGACCGGCAAAAGTGTTTTTCGTGCCAGAGGACGCCGTCCTTCGACCATCAAAAGTGTTTTTCGTCCCAGAGGACGCCATCCTTCGACGGTCAAAAGTGTTTTTCTTCCCAGAGGACGCCATCCTTCGACCGTCAAAAGTGTTTTTCGTCCCGGAGGACGACGTCCTTCGACCGTCAAAAGTGTTTTTCTTCCCAAAGGACGACGCCCTTCGACCGCAAAACCCAGTTTTTAATTAAAT
>CBHXZU010000483.1:0-5248 GCA_966125105.1 uncultured Prosthecobacter sp. | reverse complement strand
GCGCGGGTGGGGGTTGGTATGGGGCGGGCCCAGCTTTTGACGGGGGCTGGGCACGCCGACCCTTCCGTTCCTAGGTCCGTCGGGAGTTCGGAACGTTGTTAGGAACGGGATGTTTGTGGGAACGCCTCCAAAGGCTCGCTGAGCTCCGCTCGCCTTCTTGGCATTGATGAGGAAAACGCCGGTCCACTCGGACCGTCGCATCATCGCCTAACCAATCGGGTCGCCGGTAGGAATTGATCGAAACTGCGCGAGGGCGTGGAGGCGGCGCGCGCCTTACTCTATTCGGCCCTCTCTTGCATCGGCCAGGGCAGCGCCTTGCCGATTCCCGAAACCACTCCGTAACGGGTCACTGGTTGCGCAATTTCGGAATCGCTTTGCGCGATCGTGTAATATGCGGCGATGGCGAGTGCGGGGCTCGCAACGTAATTGGCGGCACCCTTCGACCGACCGATCCGATGCGAACCGTAAATTCCGCCATTTTTTCGAGCTGCGAACGTGCCGTCGTCGCCGACGCGATGACGTGCCAATCCGTGGCATCCTTCGACTCGCTGCGATTCCGCGGCGGAGCCCGCTTCGCCGAAGCAGTGAAACCTCCAGTTTGCACTGCAGTGACGCAAAATCACTGACGTCGCCTTCTTCGCCTGAGCCGCCATTTCATGCAGCTGTCTCGTTCCACGCGGACCATGCCGAAGATCGCTACGATTCGCAGATGCTTCGAGCGGCCGGGATGGCTCTTGGAATACCGGCCAGTGACGTCCTGGCATGCCGAAAAGTCCGAGGCGATCGAGGCCGCGCTGCAGTTTCTGCCGGGCTGGGAAGTGCGAATCTACGACAGATCCGACCGCTGGGGGCGAACGATCCGCGTTCCAAAGCAGTCGCCTCCGAGCCCCGAGCCGAAGGGCGACGCCGAATGATGTCAGACCCGGAATACACCCACAGTTCGCCCCTGCGATTTATCTCAAAGACCTCGACTAGCATGTGTCTCACATCCTCGAATGGCGATCTCTCCCCGCTCCACGACGAACTGAAAGAACTGATTGCGGAATCCGAAAAGCTCACCGCCCGGTTGCGTGAGCTGGATGAGCAGAAAACGCGGATCCTCGGCATTATCGAGCAAGCCGAACTGCTGGACGGCGCCGAGAAGCCGGAGCCGCCGCAGGAGGAAGGCTGACGCGCTGCGCTCGCGGCGTTCTGCGCGCACGATCCGCGCCAGGCATTGCATTCTATGCTAAGGCTTCGGCTCCATGATTTCGAAACTGCCTCGGTGGGTATGGACGGGAGCCTGGGCGCTGGCCTCGGTCGCAGGGTTTATCAACGTGATTGGCTTCCTTGGTTTCGAGCATGAGGCCGTGACTCACCTCACTGGGACGACTTCCATGCTCGCGGCGACCGTCGCAAGTTTCGACTTTGCCAGGATGCTGCACTACGCGACGGTGATCGGGGCCTTCCTCGCGGGATGCATGGCGAGTGGCTTCATTATTCGCGAGACCTCGTTGCAACTGGGGCAGCGATACGGTGTGGCGCTTGTATTGGAAGCGATCCTGCTGGCCGTCGCGGTGCCGCTGCTGAATCGCGGCAGCGCTTGGGGCATGTATTCCGCCTCCTGCGCGTGCGGATTGCAGAACGCGATGGCGACGACCTATAGCGGGACTGTGGTGCGGACCACGCACTTGTCCGGCATGTTCACGGACCTCGGCATCTTCCTCGGCCACACTTTGCGTGGACTTCCCGTGGACACGCGCCGGGTGAAACTCTGCTTGCTGATCATCGGCGGATTCCTTTGCGGAGGAGTGATCGGCGCCGCCATTTATCGAGTAATGGGCTACAACGCCCTCTTCATTCCTAGCGGCGTGGCCGGGAGCGCTGCAGTTGCTTATCGAGTATACAAGTGGCGACGTCGACGCCGCGCAATGACGTTCCGCCGGGAGTAGTCGGACACAGGTTGTTCATTTCACACAGTAGCTATAGGCGCCGTCAGAATAGTTAGCTATCGTGGGCCACTTCGACACACTTTGACTGGCGACAACAGAACACATCGCCATGAAGACAACCATCATCGTCCCCCGCAGCGTCGCGAAGGCGCTGCTGTTCACGCTCCTGCTCTCCGGAGCCTCCATGATCTTCTCCGGATGCGCTGGCACTGCTGAGCGACATGACTATCGCGCGGATCGGCGCGACGACCGCCAGGATTATCGGGACGTCCGTCGCGATGTTCGGCGTGACGATCGAGTCGAACGGCGGGCAGAGCGCTGGTAATGATCGCTCCATATGGCGAGTTGCCCGGTTAACTGGGCAGCGAGACCAGCACGCGCAGCGCCGGAACCTTCCGGCGCTGCAAACGTGTTCGCCGAGGCGGAGTGGCGTTGGCTGCATTCCAGCGTGTCTCGAAGCGTTGCGTTCCCGCGCTTTGTCGCCGGTCAGCGATTTGCGATAGGGTAAGAGACCGTCTTAAAAAGTCTCAAGACGTGGGAAAGAGAGCGCCGCAAGCGTGTTTGCCGCGTCCTTGCGACGCAGCGCTTCATTCCGTCCGCCTTTCGTGCTTCAAACTTCTGGCGCGCCCTTTTTCAAGGGAATAGGACCATGGTCTCATGGTCGGAATCCGACGGAACGGAAAGCATGGGCCGACCTTCGGGCACCATTTCATCCATGAGCGATATCGATTCCGAAAGGCGCCCTGCACCGGTGCTGAAAAGATTTCCGAGGTGTTTGTATTACCCTCAGATCCGACTGATGGCGTGGCACCCGGACGGAGTGCTCGACGACAACGTGTTGAATAGAATCGCGAGCTTCATGGAGGAGGAGGAGGCGAGTTCGCTCGTTCCATTTAACCGATACGTGGATTTTGAAGGGGTAACGGAATTGCGGATTCGCTTTGGCGACACGCTCGATCTCACGGACCGTCGGCGGGCTCGCTACGGCGGGCCGCAAGTTCGGACGGCCATCTTCTGCTCACGCCCTGCAGGCTTTGGAGTCGGCCGCATGTACGCCTCGATGATGGCGGGTTCGGCCATCGAGGCGCAGGCATTTCATGACCGCTCGGAAGCAGCCGGCTGGCTCGGCGTGCCGATGGAGTACCTATGTCCGGCGAATGAATGTTTCATGGATCGCGACTGAGTCGTGACGGCTGCCCACATCGAAAATTGACTCGTGTACACTTCGAACGAACCCACAATTGCACCGTGCCCAACCGTCCCCACAGACCTGAGTCCCCAGGCCACCGCTCCAGGCGCGAGCGCGAAGTGGTCCGCCTGCGTGAAGAATGCGCGCGTTTGATCACGGAAATTGAACGTGTGGTTTCCGAGAGCGGACGAATCGCCGAAAAGCTGCGCGAGTTGGCGCGGTAGACCCGCGGCATCGCGTTGCGCCTCGCGGGGCCGCTTGCCTCGATTCTCGAATGCGGTGCGGGCGGGATGAACTTTGCCGCGTTCCGGACTGCGCGATTGCCCTTAAGTGCAATACCCGAGGCGCGCCCATTGTCGCAGTGGCCAAGGTCCATGCGCCCCAGAATAGGACCAAGGTCCGATGGCCTGTCAGCCGGAACGACTGGAATGCTCGCGTCCCACCTTCAGGAGATCGAGTTTCAGAATCACTCACACACACCCAGCCAATGACCGGGATGCCTCCAGCGCAGTTCGCAGCAGAGACACGCGCGTCACGGCGCCGACCGTTGATCTTCACGCTCGCGTTAATCGTGCTCTGGCCTGTGGCGATCATCGCGTCCGCCTGGGCTTGTGGAGCGATATGGTTCGATCTGCCCGCGCAGTTCCTCAGGCAACCGGTGACGGTGCTTTATGCCGTCCTTGTGTTGGCGGTGATCTTCCTCGCGCGGGGGCCATGGCTCAAACTGGCAATCATCGCAGGATGCTTCGGCGCTGTTCTCAATTGGTGGTTGAAGCTCCAACCATCGAATGAGCGGCAATGGCAGATGGACGTCGAGCGGACTCCATGGGCGGTTGTCCAAGGTAACCGGGTGATGTTGCACAATGTGCGGAACGCCAATTACGTGACGGAGGCGATGTATCAGCCAGGCTGGCAAACGCGCATCGTCGATCTCGACAAGATCACGGGGATCGACATCGCGATCACCTACTGGGGTTCTCCGTACATGGCCCACCCGATCGTGAGCTTCCAATTTGGAGACAAGCCGCCGGTTTGTTTCTCGATCGAAACTCGAAAGGAAATTGGGGAGAGCTATTCTGCGATTGGCGGGTTCTACCGGCAGTACGAGCTCATCTACGTTTGCGCGGACGAGCGTGATGTCATTCGGCTTCGGACGAACTTCCGCAAGGGTGAGGAGGTTTACCTTTACCGCCTGAACACCACGCCTGAAGCCGCGCGCGAGCGGTTCATGGAATACGTCACCACGATGAATGAGCTGCACGCGCAGCCCCGCTGGTACAACGCGGCGACGACGAACTGCACCACGGGCATCCGGGCGCAACGCGCGGCGGCGAGGCGCGTGCCATGGGACTGGCGCATCCTGGTGAACGGCTACATGGACGAAATGCTCTACGAGCATGGCGCGCTGAAAGGCGGACTCCCATTTCCCGAGCTGAAAGAGAAAGCGCACATCAACGAAGCGGCGCGCGCCGCGAATGACGCGCCGGATTTTTGGGTGAAGATCCGCGCCGGCCGTCCAGGCTTCGACGTTCCGGCTGCGTCCATCCCTCCGGCTCTATGAACGGGTCCGCGCAACTCTCCATCTCCGACTGGAGCGCGTCCGCCTCTGAATCCGGTCACGTCAAATAATCCGCCAAGATCTCATGAAGCCAACCCGTCAAATCCGGAACCTGGTCGCCGCGGCCGGTATTCTCCTCGGTGTTGCTCCAGCCAAGGCCGGCCTGAAGTCCTACAAAGAACCGGTGCCCACTGAGGCGGAGAAGTGGGAGCTGCGACTCTCTCTGCCGGCGTGGGCGGCAGGGCTCGAAGGGGCCGCGGCCGATCCTAACTCCTTTCGTTTATGTTTTTCATGACCAACCCGACTCACCGATTCAAACGCGCTTCGATTGCGCTGCTGGCGGCGCTCTCCCTCGCCGCTTGCTCGCAGTATGCCACCGTCAAGGAGAGGCAGCCGAAGTTTCCAACGCCCTCCACTGCTCCCGCGGTCTGCCAGGAATGCATTGCCACGGGCATGCGACTGGAGGACGACGAGCCTCTGGACGCGTTGGGCGCCTATCTCGACGCCGCGCAGGCGGCGGCCGACCGACTGCGCGCGAACCCGAAAGACACAGCGGCGCGCGATGCGTAC
>CBHXZU010000482.1:0-5249 GCA_966125105.1 uncultured Prosthecobacter sp. | reverse complement strand
GGGCTTGTTTCGCCACGCGGTCCGGAATCGTTCTGACATTCAGGTGGCGAGCGCGGGCGTGGCGGCAGGATATGGCCAGCGCCCCAGCGAGAATGGCGTGGAAGCACTGCGGCAATGGGACATCGACATCCGTGGCTACCGTTCACAGCCGCTCACAGATGACCTTGTCACCTGGGCGACGCACATTTACGCGATGACGCGGTCGCACTTGGACGCGATTCTCACTTTCTTTCCCGAGGCGGCAAACAAAGCCTGGTTGATCTGCGACTTCGAACCGGAGCTTTGCCAGACACCCGAGGTGCCGGATCCCATCGGAATGGGAATCCATGCCTACATTGCCACCCGCGACCATCTTGCGAAGGCCATGTCTTCGCTAATCAAGCACATCGACACCATGACCGAATCCAAGCCGACACCGTCTTCATCTGAATCCAAGCAGTCCCTGCGCATCGCGCTCGGCGCAGATCATGGTGGCGTCGAAGTAAAGGATGCGATTCGCGAGCACCTCAAAGAGCGCGGTTACACGGTTCGGGATCTCGGCACGAACGGCTCCGAGAGCGTCGATTACCCGGACTTTGCCGGCTTGGTTTCGAACGAGGTCCTGAAGGGCGACGTCGATTTCGGCGTCCTTGTCTGCAAGAGCGGCATTGGCATGAGCATGTCCGCTAATCGTCACCCCGGCATCCGTGCCGCGCTCGTGACCAATGCGCATGACGCCCGAACCACCCGGCAGCACAACAATGCCAACGTGCTCTGCCTCGGTTCGGTGAATGTCGCGCCCAACCAAGCGGGCGCGATCGTCGATGCATTCCTCACCACGGAGTTCGAAGGCGGCCGCCATGCGAAGCGCGTGGAGAAGATCGAGGCCTGCGCGTTCCAAGGCGGCAAATCGCTCGCCGAAGTCGACAGCGCCGTCTTTCGCGCGGTCGAAGAAGAGCACAAGCGCCAGTTCGAAGGCATCGAGTTAATCGCTTCGGAAAACTTCACCTCGCGAGCCGTGATGGAAGCGCAAGGCTCCTGCCTCACCAACAAATACGCCGAGGGTTACCCGGGACGCCGTTGGTACGGAGGATGCGAGAACGTCGACATTACCGAGCAGCTTGCAATCGATCGGGCCAAGCAACTCTTCCCCGGCTCGGAGCACGTGAACGTGCAGCCTCACTCGGGCTCGCAGGCAAATACCGCCGTTTACTTCTCGGTGCTCCAGCCTGGCGACCGCATCCTCACGATGAACCTCGCCCACGGCGGACATCTCACGCACGGTCACAAGGCAAACTTCAGCGGACGCTTCTACGAGGTGACCCATTACGGCGTGAGCGAAAAAGATGAGCGCATCGACTATGATGCGCTCGCCAAACTCGCCCTCGAAGTTAAGCCGAAGATGATCACCGCCGGCGCAAGCGCTTATCCCCGGATCATCGATTTCGAACGCATGCGCGCGATCGCCGATAGCGTGGGCGCCTATCTCTTTGTGGACATGGCGCACATCGCGGGCCTCGTGGCCGGCGGTCAGCACCCAAATCCTTGCGCGATTGCGGATTTCGTCACCACAACCACGCACAAAAGCCTGCGCGGACCACGTGGTGGCATCATTATCTGCAAAGAGAAATACGCGAAGGGCATCGACAGCCAGGTCTTCCCAGGAATCCAGGGCGGACCGCTCGAACACGTGATCGCCGCCAAAGCCGTGTGCTTCCATGAAGCGCTCGATCCGTCTTTCAAGACCTACGCCGCCCAGATCGTGACCAACGCGAAGGCTCTCGCGGCGCGGCTCGCGCACCACGGCTACCGCATCGTCAGCGGCGGCACGGACAACCATCTCATGCTGGTTGACCTTCGTCCGAAAGGACTGAATGGAAAGCTTGCTCAGGAGACGCTGGATCAAGCCGGCGTCACCGTGAACAAGAACGGCATTCCGTTCGACACCGAGCCGATTAGCAAGGGCGGCGGCATCCGCGTCGGCACCCCGGCGGTGACGACTCGCGGCATGAAGGAAGAGGAGATGATGGACATCGCCGACTTCATCCACCGGGCGCTCAGCTCGATCGAGAAGCCGTCCGACCTCGCAAAAATCCGCGAAGAGGTCCGCGCCTTCACGAGCAAGTTCCCGCTGCCGTTCTAGGCAAGGAGTCGGCGATAGCTTTGGATGGGACCAATAGGTCCTATGCGCCTATGGGACCTATTGTCCCGTTTGCGCGTGCGTTTATAGCCAATGAGCACTTCTCAAGGCCTGAAGCTCCGCCTCGCCGCGGAAGCTGACATTCCCGCGCTCGAGCACCTCATTCCCCTCTCCGCCCGCATGCTGCAGGCGCCGTACTACACGGCAGCGCAAATCGAAGCCGCGCTCGGGCCTGTCTTCGCAGTCGATCAGCAACTCATCGCCGACGGCACTTACTTCGTCGTTGAGAGCGAAGGCATCATTGTGGGTTGCGGCGGATGGAGCAGGCGCATCGCGCAATACGGCGGCGGTCATCCGCAGCCTGAAGAGAAAGTCGGCGAATTGAATCCGAAACGTGAACCTGCGCGCATTCGCGCGTTCTTCGTGCACCCGGAATACGCCCGCCGTGGCATCGGGCGCATGCTGCTCGCCGCGTGCGAGGACGCTCTGCGTGCCGCCGGTTTTCGCGAGGCTGTCATGGTCGCCACGCTCGCTGGCGAGCCGCTCTACAAGTCCGCGGGGTACCACGTGATCGAGCGATTTGACGTCATTGCGCGCGACGGAGTGAAATTGGGCGCGGTCAGAATGGGGAAAGACTTCGCGAATTCCAACGAGCCCGCGCGGTAGCCCTGAACAATGGATGCTCCGGCCGCTCCTCCCAAATCTGACCGGGCCATCCTCCATGGAGCGCTCTTCTTCGCGCTCGCGTGGATGGCTGGATTCATTCCGGCATGTGGCACCTGGCCGCTGCCCCTGTTCCTGCCGCTAATCGGATACGTCCTCATCGTGATCGCGATCTCCAGCTTGCGTGCAACAGCGCCCGCAATTCGCTTCGGAACATATAGCGGCACGGCAGCAGTGATCACCTCTGCGATCACAGTTATCTCGGTTGGTGCGCTCGTCGCATTCGACGTGGTCGCGCGACCAAACGTCGAAGAGTATCCGGGCTTCCTCCCCGTCTCAGCCTTGGGCGGCATCGTTGCTGCCGGCATTCTCTTTTCCCTGCTCAACCCCATTCTCGAGGAGGTGATCTTCCGAGGGATTTTGTTTGATGCCGTTCGGTCCCAAGTCGGGCCGCTCGCCACGGTCATCATCACCGCCGCGCTCTTTGGCATTGCGCACATGCGCGGGTATCCGCCCGGAACCGCAGGGGCGATGCTGGCATTTCTTTACGGGATTGCCATGGGCGGCCTTCGAGTCCTCACAGGTGGACTTGCCATGCCCATGATCGCGCACGTCGCCGCGGATGCCACCATCTACGTCCTTATCGCGAGAACGGGCGTGTTCTCGCGCTAACATCCGGCACGCTGCGCGGTGGAAGAGACGACATGAAGCTCCTCAGTCTCTTCCTCCTCGCTTCGATTTCTCTCGCGCATGCGCAATTCAAGGCTGGGTTCGCGGACCGCGAAATTGTGCCGGATATTGGGATGGAAGTTCCCGGCGGATACGGAAAGGCGTTTGGGAAAGTCGTGCACGATCCGCCGAAAGTGCGGGCTGCCGTGTTCGACGATGGCAAAAAGCGCGTGGCCATCGTGGGGCTCGATGCCTTGATCATCCGCCGCGAGACCACGATCGCCGCCCGCAAGCTCGTGCAGGAGAAGATTGGGTTGCCACCGGAATGTGTGCTGCTCGGCGCGTCCCATTCACACACCTCCGGCCCGGTCGGAATGGTTCTTCCCGGGGAATTCGATCACGCGGCAGATTACGTAAAGGAGCTGGCCTACCAAAAGTCCTCCTGCGCGGATGCGAAATATCTCGAACGCGTGGTCACGGCGATCGCGGAGGCGATTGCTGCAGCTGATGCCGCGAAAACGGAGGCACTCCTCAACTTCGGCGTCGGCCACGAGCCCAACGTTTCTTTCAATCGCCGCCAGCGGATGAAGAACGGACTGAGCTACAGCCACGCCGGACGCGGCAATCCCGACATCATCAACTACGCCGGGCCGATCGATCCGGATGTCGGCGTGATCGGCGCATGGACGCTCGATGGCAAACCGCTCGGCGTCGTGGTGAACTTTGCCTGCCACGCAACGACGGGTCCCGCGCCGTTTTCAGCGAACTGGGTCTACTATTTGGAGAAAACGATCCGCGGCGGGCTCGACGCAAAGATCCCTGTAGTCTTCCTTCAGGGCTGCTGCGGCGACATCACCCAGGTCGATAATCTCGATCCTTTCGCGCCCAAGTCCGGCGACTACTATGGCCAACTCATCGGAGGATCCGTCGGCGCGGAAGCGCTGAAGGTTTTGTTCCGCGCCGAGCGAGGCGCGGGCCCATTCACGGTCGATGCGCAGACAAAGACCTGGCGAATCGGGCGGCGCATTCCCGATCCAGCGCGCGTCGAGCGCTGCCTCGCCGCCACGAAGAAGTCGCCGAAGGAAGTTGGGTCGACGGAGTGGACCTTTGCGAAAGAGATCGTGTTGCTGGATGCGCTGATCGCGAAGGAAAAGGACGTCGAAGTCGAAGTCCAGGCCATCCAGGTCGGGCCAGTGGCGATGATCACGAATCCCGCGGAGTTCTTCGTTGCCTCGGGCCTGGAGATCAAAAAGCGGAGCAGGTTTCCGATCACCTTTGCTGTCGAACTCGCGAACGGATGCGCGGGCTACGTGCCGAATGAAGAGGCCTTCAGCGAGCACGGCGGTGGATACGAAACACGATTGACCAGCTATTCGAACCTCGAGGTCAGTGCAGCGAAGCAATTCGTGGAAACGGGCCTCGAGCTTGCGGGCAAGCTTACGCCGGGCGCACTGCCGCAGCCACCAAAGGCCGCGCCGTGGAAAGCGGGTTGGGAATACGGTTCGGTGCCGCCCGAGGCGAAGTGACGCCCGCCATGGCGCGCGCGGAAAGCGGATTGGAGTCACCCCTGCCCTGAGCCTGTCGAACGGGCGGACCATCCCCACGCGCGCGAAAGTCGGAATGCGCCGCGCCCAGCCCAGCAGTGCCCTCAGCACGCGTGCGCAAGGAAGGACGTCGTCCCCGGCGCCCGCCCGAAGGGACAAAGCGGATTACACGGCGAAGCCGCAACCCAACCGTAGTGCCAGCTTCCAAGCAACTGTGTTTTTTTAGGTGGCTCGCATTGCCGCTCAGGCCGGGG
>CBHXZU010000481.1:0-5249 GCA_966125105.1 uncultured Prosthecobacter sp. | reverse complement strand
GTCCAGGCATTGCGTGCGATTACCTGGAGATCGAGGGGCCAATCCATGACGTGTGGCCGCCGCAAAGTCATAGGGTGCTTTTTGGCGATTTGCCGCTCGCGGAGTGGAAGAAAGAGGAGCATCCGGCGGAGCGTCCACCCACGCGCGTGCCGCCGAAGCGTTTCGGTCCGGGAAAGAACTCGCCGGACCCGGAGCCAGGCGTGTGGACCGTGCACAGTTCGCAACCGCTGGTGGATGCGGATCGATTGCTCGAGGCGTTTCTGCCGAAGGCGTTTCGGCGTCCGGTGCCGGAGGAACTACGGCGGGAATACGTGGGGGTTGTGGAGGAACGGTTGAAGGCGGGGGATTGTTTCGAGACGGCGATGCGCTCGGCATATCGGGCGGTGCTGTGCTCTCCGGACTTCCTCTACCGCATCGAGCCGGCGAATCAGCTGGATGATTACTCACTGGCATCGCGCCTGTCGTATTTCCTCTGGAACTCCGGGCCGGATGCAGAGCTGACCGCGCTTGCAGCCTTGGGAAAGTTGCAGGATGCCACGGTGCTGCGAGCGCAAACCGAACGGCTGCTGAAAGACGCGAAGGCACAGCGATTCATTGAGAACTTCCTCGGCCAATGGCTGAAGCTGAGGTCGATTGCGGCGAATGATCCGGACAAGAAGTTATATCCGGAGTTTAGCCCATACCTGCAGGATTCGATGGTGGGGGAAACGCGGGCGTATTTCCGCGAGTTGCTGGAGAAGAATCTCGGCGCGCAGTATCTGGTGAAGAGCGACTTCGCGATGCTGAACGAAAAGCTTGCGACGCACTATGGCATCCCGGGAGTGAGCGGCTCGCAGATTCGCCGGGTGCCGTTGCCGCCTGGCTCGCCGCGAGGCCCATTCCTCACGCAGGCGTCGGTGCTGAAGATTACCGCGAATGGCACGACGACGTCACCGGTGCCGCGGGGAGCATTCGTGTTGGCACGCCTGTTCGGTGAAGAGCCGGAGCCTCCGCCACCGAATATCGCCGCCGTGGAACCCGATGTGCGCGGCGCCACGACGATCCGAGAGCAACTCGACAAGCATCGCGCGAACGCGATCTGTGCCTCGTGTCATGCGAAGATCGATCCGCCGGGATTCGCGCTGGAGTCGTTCGACGTAATCGGCGGTTTCCGCGAGCGCTACCGCTCGATCGGCGAAGGAGATCCTGCGCCGCGGGGCGCGATCGATAAGATGATCGGCATCAGCTTCAAGCTCGGGCCGAAGGTGGATCCGTCCGGAGAAACCCGCGAGCGGCAGAAGTTCGCAAACATCGCGGAGTTCCAGGAGATCCTCGCCGCGCATCCGGACCGATTGCTGCGAAACCTGGCGAAGCAGTTCGCGGTGTATTCCACCGGACGTGGCCTCGCATTTTCCGATCGGGCGGCAATCGAGGAGATCGTGAGAAAAACGCAACAGCAGGGCGGGGGAATTCGCGTGCTGTTGCACGAGGTCGTCCAGAGTCAGCTTTTCCACACGCGATGAGAACGGATGAAATAAATGCCAACGCCGTTTGCAAAAACGCCGGTCATCCTGAACGAAGCGAAGGACCCCGAGGCGAGCAAGTGAGCCGTCCTCCAGTGCGCGCGACATTGCCAATGCAAAACCACCGCACAGCCACGGCTTTCCTCCTCGCGCTCGTTTTGAGCATCGGCTTCCTCGCGCGTCCAATCCACGCAGCCGACGTCAAACCGTCGACTTCCGAGACGATCACCCAACGCGTTACCGGCCTTTTCGCTCCCGACCGTGAGGCAGATCTGCGCACCGCGCTTCAGGAGATCCCCGGCGTCGAATTGGTAAGCCTCGATTTCAATTTGGCCGAAGCGACTTTCCGCTACGACCCCACCGTCGCATTCCCAGGTGCCAAACCTGCCGATGCACCAAAGCGTCTAGCCGAAAAGCTCCGCAGCGCTTCAAACAGCACCTTCAATCTCCAACTCCTCGATCCGAGCATCGCGAAGGATCAACTCACTCGAGTCGAAATCCCCATCGCCGGCCTCGATTGCCGCGCCTGCTCCCTGGCCGCATACGAAATTGTGGCGAAGATCGAAGGCGTCTACGCGGCCACCGCCAGCTTCCACGACCGCAAAGCCACCGCGCTGATCGATCCGAAGAAGACGAACAGAGAATCAATCATCGCCGCGCTGACGAAGCGGAACGTCAGCGTGTCGGAAACATATGCGCCAACGAAGTAGCGCGTCGAACTCCAGGGGATATTCTCGGAGGGGCAAACACCAGGACGCCCTCTGCGCGAAGCGCAGCCCCTCGATGTGCCATGCAAAGGTCGGCTGGGACGTTTAGGGGAACCACTTCGTGGTTCGGGCGTCATGGTGTTCGCCCCTCCGAGATCATTAACCGAAGGTCCTCGCTCCAAGCGTGACTTCATCTTTCGAACGCCCTTCATTCCCATCCCGCATGATCCGTCTGCTTCCTCTCCGTTGGTGCGCGTCGCTCGCGCTTGGTCTCGTCGCGCTCTCCAGCCCGTTTGTTTCCGCGGAGGAAGCGCTAAATTACTCGCGTCAGGGCGACGTGATTTATGGACGCAAGTTTGGCACGGCATTGACACTCGACGTGCTGAAGCCGAAGGCGAATGCAAATGGCCTCGGCGTGATCTTCTGCGTGTCGGGCGGATGGTTTTCCGCGCCTCCGGGAGAGAAGGCGAATCCGAATGTCGTGCCGCTGCTCAACCGGGGATACACCGTGTTTGCCGTCGTGCACGGCAGCCAGCCGAAGTTCACCATCCCGGAGATCCTAGAGGACATGCACCGTGCCGTCCGCTTCGTGCGTTTCCATGCGAAGGATTACGGCATTGATCCCGATCACATTGGAATCACGGGTGGTTCGGCGGGCGGGCATCTCTCGTTGATGCAAGGCACGGGCGGAAAGGATGGTGATCCCAACGCAAAAGACCCCATCGACCGAGTGTCGAGCCGTGTGCAGGCAGTCGCGTGCTTCTTTCCTCCGACCGATTTCCTCAACTACGGGAAGCCGGGTGAGGATGCGATCGGACGCGGCACGCTCGCGAACTACGCTGCGCCATTCGACTTCCGCGATTACGATAAGGAGAAGAAGAAGTTCGTCACAATCACCGATGAGGCGCGCATCGTGGACCTCGGAAAGAAAATCTCGCCGATCAATCACGTGGGCGAGAAGTCCGCGCCGGCATTGATAATCCACGGCGACAAAGACCTCCTCGTGCCGATGCAGCAGGGGGAAATCATCGTGGAGAAACTGAAAGCGGCGGGCGTGGATGCGAAGCTCGTAGTGAAACCCGGTGCGGTGCACGGCTGGCCCGACATGTCGAAGGACGCTGAGCAATTCGCAGACTGGTTCGACGCCCACCTGAAGCCAGCCACCGCACCAGCCTCCGCCGCCGCCCCATCGGACGCGAAACAACCTGCGAACTAAGCCGCAAGGTTAATCACGGCGGACACGGCGAGCACGGCGGAACTCAAACTTTGGGAACCACGACGACGCGACGGGGGCGACGGTTCGATACCAGCCACGCGGTTTTGAACCGCGGTGGTCGCGGCGAACGCGGCGTTGAAAGGCGGAGGTGAAAGAAGATCCGCGACAAATTGCGAGGAAGGGCACCCGGGCGTGAGGTGAGACCGGCCCAAGCTAACTTGAAACGCGGCTTTCCGTGAAATGGAGTCGAGATGCGACGCGGGCCTAAATGATTGCAGCGATGGCCGGAGGAACATTTCGGTTGTGACGCTGTCGTGTCGCCAGCTTCGGGGTTCTGGCCTCTTGGTGATTACCCAGACCGTCGCTCGTTCCTCGCTCTGACCTGGGCTGACTTGTGATTGGGCCTTCGGCCCGTCGCAGTGGGAAACTCCTGCTGCCAACCTCCGCTTGCGCCATGCATTGTCCGCCGCGTTCCCCGCGTCCACCGCGGTCCCTTCTCTGCTTGGTTCATCGCCGTGATCTCCGTGATCGCCGTGGTAATCTTGTAGCGGCCCGTCGCGCCGTCGCGGTTCAATCCCCGCTCAATCTCGCGCATGGAGGCCCCGAAAATTGTCCTTTCGCCCCGCCCGGTTTTCCATTGCGTTAGTCGGATGCCGCAAGTCCAACGCACCACGCAGTCAGGTGAACTGACGCAGACCTTTCTGCAGTTCATCCTGATGCAGACGCAGCAGGCCCTTTTTGCGCTCGGGAAACACCCGAATATGCCGCCAAACGCGCCGCCGCCGAATCTCGACCTCGGCAAGATGTATGTGGATCATCTCGTGATGCTTCGATTTAAAACCGAGGGCAATCTAACGGGGGATGAGCTCAATGCGTTGAACAATGCGATCAGCGTTTTGCAGGGCGCTTTGGTAGAAGCCTTGAAAGAAAGCGGCGAGTAACCGCGTATTAGCAGCACGTCATTTAATGCGACCATCGTTTCAGATCGGCAGCGTCACCTGGGGTGGCCGCCTGCCAGTATTCATTCTCGGCCCGTGCGTTTTGGAATCAGAAGAGTTCGCCTGGAAGATGGCTCGCTCGCTGGCGCAGATCACCAGGGAGGTCGGCGTTCCGTTCATCTTCAAAGCCAGCTACGATAAAGCCAACCGCACCAGCGTGAAGAGCGCGCGCGGTCCGGGCCTTGAAGCAGGGTGCAAGATCCTCGCGGACATCGGCAAAGAGCTCGGCGTCCCGGTGACGACCGACGTCCATTCGGCGGAGGAAGCTACGAAAGCCGCGGAGTGGATCGATCTGCTTCAGATCCCCGCGTTTCTTTGCCGCCAGACCGATCTCATCCAGGCCGCCGCCGAGACCGGCCGGGCGGTCAATGTGAAGAAGGGGCAATTCCTCGCTCCCGGGGACGTGAAGAATATCGCCGACAAGCTTCGTGCCTTTAACTGTGAGCGCTTCATGTTCACCGAGCGCGGGACGACATTTGGCTACAACAACCTCGTGGCCGACATGCGTTCCCTCTACTGGATGCGGGAACTCGGATACCTGGCAGTGTTCGACGCCACGCACAGCGTGCAGCGTCCGGGAGGCGGTGGCGATAAAACCAGCGGCGACGGCGTGCTTGCGCCCGTCCTGGCGCGGGCGGCAGTGGCGGCGGGGGTCGACGGCGTTTTCATCGAAACGCACGAAAATCCGGCGGTCGCGCTCAGCGACGGGCCCAACCAAATTCCTCTGGCGCAAATGCCAGCGCTCCTTAACACTTTGAAACAGATCCATGCCCTTGTCTCGTAAGTCCGCCATGCTCGCTTTAGCTGCGGCCCTTGGCGCGACCCA
>CBHXZU010000480.1:0-5261 GCA_966125105.1 uncultured Prosthecobacter sp. | reverse complement strand
GGTAAGACGACCGGCTGAGGGCGAAGATGCGGGATGCATCGGCTTGCGCGTTGTGCGCCCCCGTCGTGGCGCCCGTTCGTCCCTCACAGATGATCTGATGGGAGAGTGCAGCTCTCCTCAACGCGCATCCAAGCAGTTAAACGAAGACGCGGCCCAATCCTGAGGGAGGCCCAAAATGGCAAGGTGCGAAGAGCACAGGCCTGCCGACCGGCGGAATGCATGGATTTTTGAGTGGCAAGCCCGCGAGAACATAAATGACCACAAACCAACGGGATGCGGCTTGGGAGAGGTCGGTCCGCAGACGGGTGATACCAGTTCGTGGCACGCCCGCCGGCGGTTTTTACCGCAACCTTTCCATTGTTGAATAGTTTCCATCCGACATTATTTCGGAAATTAATCGAATGGCAGCATCAGCAAATGATTGTGCGCGCGTGGTTCTCGAAGCGGTTCCGCATTTGATGCGGGTGATCCGGTTGCAGGTCCGGTCCCGGAGCAGCCCCGAATTAACCATGCCGCAGTTCCGCACGCTCGCGTTTCTCGGCCGCAACGAAGACCCCATGCTCGCGGACGTGGCCACGTTTCTCGGGCTCACGCCGCCCGCGGCTTCCAAGCTCGTGGATACGCTCGTCGCGGCGAAACTCGTCACCCGCGAAGAGGGCATGACCGATCGGCGCCGCATCGCGCTGAAACTCACGCCGGCGGGTCTGCTCCGATACACGCAACTCGTCGAAGGCGCGGAAGCTTACCTCGCGGAGCGGATTCAACACCTGGCGCCCGAGGTTCGCCAGGACGTCGTTCGCGGCCTCGAGGCGTTGCACACTATCTTTGAAGACCCCTCGGAAGTCCGGCGCAGCACTGCCAAACGCAAATATCCCGTCGCCTAAGCTCCTCGATGCCTCCTTCTCTCCACCGGTGGGTTACACGCGCCGCTGCCCTGGCGGTCGCTGGCGCGGTCTTTGGCTGCAATAAGTCGGGCGATGCCCAGCAACAGCAGGGGCGTTCGGGCATGCCGCCGGTCCCGGTCCAGACGGGAATGGCTGCGCAAAAGGATGTCCCTGTCGATTTGCGCGCCATTGGCAACGTCGAGCCGATCGCGTCCGTCGCCATCAAAGCGCAGGTCTCGGGGGAATTGATCGATGTCAGTTTCTCCGAAGGGCAGGATGTGAAAAAGGGCGATCTGCTTTTCACCATTCAGCCCCGCTTGTACGCCACGCAACTCGCGCAGGCAGAAGCAAACCTGGCTCGCGATCGGACACAGGCGGCGAACGCAAAACGCGAGATGTCGCGGGTGGAGGAACTCTCGCGGAAGAATGTCGCCAGTCGCGAGGAAATGGATCGAGCACGGGCGGCTTCGGAGGCGCTCGACGCAACGGTGCGCGCGGATGAAGCGCAGGTGCTCATCGCGCAGACGCAGCTCGGCTATACGACGATCGAGTCACCGATCGACGGTCGCACGGGGAGCATCCGGGTGCGTCCGGGAAATCTCATTCGCAACACCTCGGATGATCCGCTGACCACGGTGGTGCAGCTCTCGCCGATCTACGTCGCATTCTCCGTTCCGGAACAATACTTGGAACAAGTCCGAAAGGGCATCGCCGATCGGAAGATGGCGGTGACCGCTCGTAGCGCGCAAGGGGGCAAGCCGCTCGGGGAAGGTGAGCTAACGTTCATCGAGAACACCGTGGATGCGACGACCGGCACCGTATTGCTGAAGGCGACGTTCAAGAATGAAGACCGCGCATTGTGGCCCGGCGCGTTCGTGGACGTAGTGTTGCATCTGGATGTCGAGCATGGCGCCACGGTCGTGCCGGCGCCAGCGATCACGGTCGGCCAGCGCGGTTCGCAGGTTTACGTGGTGAAGCCGGACGGAACGGCCGAGTTGCGTGCCGTGCAGACGGGACGCAGCGTGGCGCAGGAAACCGTCATTCTCGATGGCGTGAAAGCCGGCGAAAAGGTCGTGACCAATGGACAGTCGCGACTCCTGCCCGGCGCAAAAGTTCTCGAAAAGGGAGCGGCAACGCCTGGTGGTGAGCCGAAGAAGGCCACGGAAGGGGCGCCGCAGGAATCCAAAGGCAAGCAAGCCACGGCCGATCGGGCGGGAGGCAACGCATGAGCCCCACGGATCTGTTCATTCGCCGGCCGGTGATGACGACGCTCGTCATGCTGGCGATCCTGGCGGCCGGCATCTTCGCCTTTCAGAAGTTGCCGGTGAGTGATCTGCCGAACGTCGATTTCCCGACGCTGCAAATTAACGCCAGTGTGCCCGGCGCGAGCCCAGAAACGATGGCTGCATCGGTCGCGACGCCGCTCGAGCAGCAGTTCTCCACCATCGCAGGCATCGATTCGATGACTTCGTCGAGCGCGCAGGGCGTCACGAACATCACGATTCAGTTCAACCTCGATCGGGACATCGATGCCGCCGCGCAGGACGTGCAATCGGCGATCGCCGCCGCGCAGCGACTTCTGCCGCGCGATATGCCGAATCCGCCTTCCTACAAGAAGGTTAACCCGGCGGATCAACCAATCCTTTACCTCGCGCTCACGTCGCCATCGATGCGCCTCTCCGACGTGAACGACTACGCGGAGACGTTTGTCGCGCAGCGAATCTCGACGGTTCCCGGCGTCGCGCAGGTGAGCATCTTCGGACCGCAAAAGTACGCGGTGCGCGTGCAGCTCGATCCGCGTGAACTGGCTTCGCGCAGCCTCGGGATCGATGAAGTGGTCTCCGCCGTGCAAGGCGGAAACTCCAAACTTCCGACGGGCATTCTCCACGGGCCGAATCAAGCGACGACGGTGCAGGCGACCGGCCAGCTCTTCGATGCGGCGGGTTACCGGCAGCTCGTCGTCGCTTACCACAAAGGGTCGGCGGCCCGACTCGAGCAACTTGGACGCGTGCTCGACAGTGTGGAGAACGACAAGATTGCGAGCTGGTTCAATGGAGTGCGCGGCATCGTGCTCGCGGTGCAGAAGCAGCCCGGCACGAATACGATCGAAGTCGTCGATTCCGTGCGGAAGTTGCTCCCCTCATTTGCCACGCAGTTGCCGCCAGCGATTCAACTCGATGTCCTGTCGGATAAATCGCTGAGCATCCGCGCCAGCGTGCACGAAGTGGAGTTTACGCTCATCCTTTCGATCGTCCTGGTTGTGCTCGTGATCTTCGTGTTCCTGCGCAACGTCCGCGCCACGCTGATCCCGGCCGCGGCCATCCCGCTCTCCGTCATTGGCACGTTCGCCGTGATGTATCTGCTCGGCTTCAGCGTGAACAATTTCACGCTGCTCGCTCTAACGCTGGCGGTTGGCTTCGTGGTCGATGACGCGATCGTGGTGCTCGAAAATATCGTGCGCCACATCGAGCATGGCGAGAAGCCCATGCAGGCTGCGCTGCGGGGCGCAAAAGAGATCGGTTTCACGATCATCAGCATGACGTTCTCGCTGGTCGTCGTGTTCGTCCCGGTGCTCTTCATGGGCGGCATTCTCGGGCGGTTGCTCCACGAGTTCGCCGTGGCCATTGGCGTGGCGATCCTGGTCTCGGGGTTCGTGTCGCTGTCGCTCACGCCGATGCTGTGCTCGCGATTCCTCAAGAGTCACGGGACGGAGCGGCATGGGTGGTTTTACCGAGCGACCGAAGGTGTGTTCAATGGGATGGTCTGGCTGTACGAGCGCACCTTGCGCGTCGCGATGAGGCATCGCTTCATCGTGCTGCTCGTCGCGATTGGGAGCGTCTGGGGCACGGCGCATTTCTTCAAGCTGCTGCCAAAGGGCTTCATTCCGAATGAGGACACTGGCCAGATCTTCGCGATGACGGAGGCGGCGCAGGGCATCTCCTTCGAGAAAATGGGAGAACTGCAGCAACAGACCGCGGCGATTATCCTGACCAAGCCGTACGTGCAGGGTTTCATGTCTTCGATCGGTGTCGGCGGACCGAACGCTACCGCAAACACCGGACGCTTGTTCATGAACCTCAAGCCGCGCGATCAGCGGCCGAGGGCGGAAGATATCGTCACGGAGCTGCGCAAAGATTTGTCGGGCATCCCGGGGCTGCGCGTTTTCCCGCAAGTCCTCCCATCCATCCGGATCGGCGGCACGCTGACGAAGAGCCTGTATCAATTCACGCTCTTCAGTCCGAACCTCGAAGAACTCTACAGCGCGGCGCCGAAGGCCGAAGCAATCATTCGGCAATTGCCGGGACTGATGGACGTCACGAGCGATTTGCAGATCACGAACCCGCAGGTGCTCGTCACCATCGATCGCGACAAAGCGAGCGCGCTCGGAATCAGCGCGACTCAGGTGGAAACGGCGCTCGGGAATGCCTACAGCGCGAAGCAGGTTTCCACGATCTACACGCCGACGAACCAGTACCAGGTGATCGTCGAAGTGCTTCCGCAATACCAGCAAGGCGCAATCGACCTCAGCACGCTCTACCTCCGCTCGAAGACAGGCAAACTCGTCCAGCTCAGCGCGCTGACCAAGATCGGGCAAAACACCGGGCCGCTCACGGTACAACACCTTGGCCAGCTTCCGGCGGTCACGATTTCCTTCAATCTCACCCCCGGCGTTTCGCTCGGCGATGTGATGCCGAAGATCACCGAGGCCGTGAAATCGGAGCTCCCCGAGAGCATCAGCACAAGCTTCCAGGGCACAGCTCAGGCGTTTCAGTCATCCCTGCAGGGCATCGGCCTACTTCTGATTATGGCCGTGCTCGTGATCTATCTCGTGCTCGGAATTCTTTACGAGAGCTTCATCCATCCGATCACGATTCTCTCGGGCCTGCCGTCGGCTGGACTCGGCGCGCTCATCGCGCTCTGGCTGTTTGGCTATGAGCTGAATGTGTACGGGTTTGTGGGTATTCTGCTCCTCATCGGCATCGTGAAGAAGAACGCGATCATGATGATCGACTTTGCGCTCGAGGCGCAGCGAAACGACAATAAAGCCCCGGCGGATGCGATCTTCGAAGCCTGCATCGTGAGGTTCCGGCCGATCATGATGACAACCATGGCGGCGATCATGGGCACCCTGCCCATCGCGCTCGCGTTCGGTGGCGCCTCGGAAGCGCGGCGACCACTCGGCATTGCGGTGGTGGGGGGACTCGTCGTCTCGCAACTGCTGACGCTCTACATCACGCCCGTGATTTATCTCTACCTCGAGAAGCTCACCGGACGGAAAAAGAAGGGCTCGGATGAGCCGCCGACCGCAACTCAGCCGAACCATGAAGGTTTAGAACTCGCAGAGACTGCTGTTTGATGAAGAAGATTATCTTCCTT
>CBHXZU010000479.1:0-5263 GCA_966125105.1 uncultured Prosthecobacter sp. | reverse complement strand
CATGCTCTTTCATTACACATAGCCAGCCCATGAATCGACACCTCTGCTGCACTCTGCTCGTCGCCTGCTCTCTATTTGGCACGGGGTGCGGGAACGTGGAATTCACCCACGTGAAACCTGGCGAATCCGCCCGCATGGCGGTGATGACCCGCAACGCTCCTGTCGCTAAAGCGCTCCCCCAGCCTGGGGTGCCGGCCCATTCCGGCGTTTCGGCGGCGAATGCGGCGGCAATCCAGCCTTTGCCTGATCTTCCTCCGGATCCCGCCCTTCCCGATCCTTCGAACACGGCGGATAAAGTCGCGGAGCTCTTCACAAAGGGCAGTTTCGCGATGCAGGCCGGTCAAATTGGCGAAGCGATTATAGCTCTCGAAGAGGCAGTTGCGCTGGATCCGAACTTCTCCGACGCGTGGAGCAAGCTGGTGATTCTCTATCAGCGAGCCGGCAAGGACGACAAAGCTACCGCGGCCTACAAAAAGGCGAAAAAGCTCGGCCAACCGAACGGCCCGACGACGCTCGCTCCCCGCGGAACGAGCGCGTTGATTCCGTAAAAACGGCCCCCGGGGGGGTGAACCGCGGCGGACACGGCGAACAGGCGCGGCGAAGCCGACCAAAGGAGCATGGGCCTCCGGCCCGTAACTGGGCTCATCGCAAATTGAGTAGAATGAATTGCCGGGAGCCATCTCGTCACTGCGCCAGCGTGAATGCGCGTGCCTCAGTCAGAAGGTATCCTGGAAAGAGGCTCCGGTGCTTGGCCCGCTCTCCCGTTACGGGCCGGAGGCCCATGCTCCTCTCGCAAGCGCGCTCGCAAACTGTTCAGCCGTTCAACGACGGGTCTGCAACGAATCGCCGGTGAGTGGCTCTGGTTACCGCGCATTGCTCACATTCTCACGGATAGCGACACAGTGCTCACGGCGACGGTTCCAGGCCGGCAAGCGGCCGGGTTGATGCCGGCTACTTCGCCTTCGCGAATGCGTCGAACTGCGCCTGCCAATCGGCGGCGGTTCCAGGCGGGTTCGTGGCCGTGTCGGTGACGATCACGCGATAGCGCAGCGTCAGCGGCTGGTCCGCTGGGATGGCGGTCTTCGAATAGGCCCCGAAACGACCATAAGCGCGCGTGGAATACTGCACGGGTTGCGCGTTTTCCGGGGCGTTGAAGTGCGCGACGGCGTAGCGTTTATCGCCGATGTTGAACTGGCAGACCACCCAGTTGCATTTCTCGTAAGTGTCCCCGACTTTTTTGCCGTTGGCCGCGACAGCGGGCACGGCGCCTTCCGGCATGATGTAAGCCGTTTCCTTCTGGCGCTTGTGCACTTCCTGCGCGGCGCGGAAGTGGAAGCCCGCGTGCTGCACGTCGCCTTCCAGCTTCACCGGGCCGCTCGGCGCCTCGAGCTTGAAGGTGACGTCGAGCTGCAGCTTGCCCTCGGCGGGCTTCGTCGCGGTGATCGTCTGCGTCTCGCGCACCACGATCTTCTCATCCGGCGCGGGCCATTCCGCCACGCTCACCATCGTCGCGCTGTTTGCGTCCGCCTTTTCCTGGTCCGTGAGATACTTCACGTGTTTGCGGATGACCTTGTTGCAGTGCCAGAAGTCGTAGCTCGGGCCGTCGAGGATGGTCTTGTTCCAACCGATGAAGAGACCGCGATGGTGGGTGAAGTCGCCGCCGGGACCTTTGGTGATCGGCTCCTTGCCGGCGAAGTCGAAGACGTGCGTGTAGGGCTTGAAGGTTTCGGCGCGGCGGGCTGGATCCCACTCATTCATGTGCCGGAGCACGGTCTGGCCGTTAAACTGCACATCGCGGTAGCCTTTCCCCTCGGCAAAGCTCCATCCCTTCGCCGGATCGGCGGCGGACAAAACAGCAGTTGCGGCGAGAAGGAAGGCAGCGGAGACGGATAGGTTGCGCATGGACGGAAAGGACCGCGAACCTGCGAGGATCGGCAGAAACCGTCAAGCAACCCAATTGGGGGGGCATCCCATCGAAACCAACTCGCCAGCCGTGGTCACCCGTGCCACGTTGTCGCATGCCGATTTACGTCTACGAGCTGTGCGAAGGGGAGTGCAAGGTCTGCGGCGGCTGCTTCGAAATCCAGCGGCCGATCGACCGCGAACCGCTCACCAAGTGCCCGCTCTGCCGTAAAGAAGTGCGGAAAGTCATCGGCAACGTGAACACGCCGAAATTGACCAAACCGCTCTCGGTCTCCGATGCCAAAGCCGCCGGATTCAGCGTGTGGAAGAAAGTCGGCAGAGGCGAATACGAGCGCGAATAAGCAATGCTGCCTTGGTTCCAGGATCGGTTCCCCCTTTACCTCGCGCCGATGGCGGGCGTGACGGACACGACGTTTCGCCGACTCTGCAAGGAGTATGGGGCGGACGTGATGGTCACGGAGTTCGTCAGCGCGGAGGGCATCTTTCGCAAAAACGAACGCACCTTGGAATACCTCGAGTTCGTGGATGCCGAGCGTCCGCTCGGCGTGCAGCTCTTCGGCGGGGATCCGGATCACCTCGGAGAAGCAGCACGCATGGTGAACGAGTGGAAGCAGCCGGATTTCATGGACATCAACTTCGGCTGCCCCGTGAACAAAGTCGTCAGCAAGAATGGGGGCTCATCGTTGCTCCGCGATTGCCCGCTCCTCGAGCGCGTCGCGAGCGCGATCGTGAAGGCCGTCGCTCCCCTCCCCGTCACGGCAAAGATCCGCATTGGCTGGAGCCAGGAGACGATCAATGCAACGACCACCGCGAAGATTCTCGAATGCTGCGGCATCCAGGCCCTCGCAGTGCACGGACGCACGAAGGAGCAGGGTTACAGTGGGCGCGCGAATTGGGACGTAATCGCGGAGGTCGCATCCACGGTGAAGATCCCGGTCATCGGCAACGGCGACCTCGCGACGGCGCAGGATGTGAAGCTCCGGCGCGACACGACTGGCATCGCCGGCGTGATGATCGGGCGCGCCGCGATGCAGCACCCGTGGGTTTTCCGGGAGATCAAACATTACCTCAAAACCGGAACGATCCTACCGCCGCCAACGTTGCAGGAGATCTGGCAGCACATTCGCCGGCATTGCGCGACGGAGATTCAACGGCAGGGCAGCGAGCTGCACGCCATGCAATCGATGCGCACGCAATTGATGGCCTACAGTCGCGGAATGCCGGAAGCGAAGCGCTTGCGCGAGAAATACGCGCATGTCGCATCGTTGATGCAGCTCGACGAAATCGCCGCAGAAAGCCTCGCCCGCCACGCCGCCGGAGCTCACGAACCCGGTGAAGAATCCGTGCAATCCGGAGCAGCGGCGTAAACGCGAATGCAAGCGCGTCAGGCGCCGAACGTGTAGAAGCGCCAGGAAGGGCGCCTTTCCAGGTGCCCTGCCGCGAAGCGGCTCATGAACCCGCCCTCTTCTCTGCGCGCCTCAACTTCGAACGGCTCCGCACTCGAAACCCGCTCACTACAGGGCGGCTTCGCCGCAGGGCGCCTGGAAAGGCGCCCCTCCTTGCGGTTGATTACGCTCGACCACCCACCAAGTCCACCACCACGAACACGGCCCTCAGAACATTTCATTGGTATTCCGCCGGAAACCTTGAATCGTTGCAGCGCTGACCACGATGGATACGACAAACGCGCCGGCACCGACGGTGAACTATAAGATCGGAAACGAGAAGCTCGTGAAACTGACCGACAAGGCAGGCGCGAAGCTCAACTCGTTGCTGACGCGGCAGGGCCGTCCGAACGGCGCATTACGCGTCGCAGTGATCGGCGGCGGTTGCTCCGGCCTGCAATACAAGATGGACCTCGTGGACGGCCCGGCCAACCGCGACATCATGGTGATGTCGCAAAACGTTCGCGTCGTCATCGACCCGAAGAGCGCGCTCTTCGTCAGCGGAAGCGTCCTCGACTTCTCCGACGACCTGCAAAAGGGCGGATTCAAAGTGACGAATCCGAACGCCGAGGCGCACTGCTCCTGCGGCGAGAGCTTTGCGGCGTAGAGTGCCCTTCCTAGGCTGCTTGAGCGATACGCCATTCACAATTGCCTGCGGTCTTATACGATTCGCACAATCAGAATGGCCGAATAGGCGGTCATCTGAGACTCCAAATGGGCCGCTGCGGCTGATTCTTTGTTGAACAAGAACCGGATAGGATTGAGCGCGTGGATTGAGGCGTCAAATCTCGGGGACGAAAAGCCAGTCATCCTGACCGAGTGTAACGAGGAGAAGGACCCCGAGCCACCCGAGGAAGATTTGTCGCCCGGAATGCCTCTTTTAAAACCGCCAATGGGTTTGAGGTTCTTTAGTATGGAGCTTCAAGCGACTGAAGGACCCCGAACCATTCACGACAACCTCATCGCCGGCGAAACAGTTGTGGTGAATGGCCCGGGGTCCTTCTCCTCGTTACACTCGGTCAGGATGACCGGCTTTTCGTCCCCTCTGAGTTGAAAACCGTATCAGGACCCGCGTCCTTTCACGCAGAGATCGGAAGGGCTTCTAGAGCAAAGACCCTCGCAGAAACGCGATTCTACAGGGCAGCCTGAGGAAGGCTATCCTACAGCTGCTGCTTCGGCGCGTACCACTTCGTCACCGTCACCTCTGCGCGGAGCTGCGTCTTGTCGGCGGCGTCCACCTTCAGATCCAGCGGGTCGAGGACGATGAAATTGCCGGGCGCTTGCAGTTCACGAAGGAACTCGATGAGCGGCGGCACCTTCGCAGCCGTGGCCGCATCCGGCGTGCTCTGCCATGGAGCCTTTGCCGTCACACGAATGCCCAGCGCAGTGTAATCCTTCGCATTCAGCGGCATTCCGGGATTCGGCGTTTCGATGGTCACCGTATGCTTTTTCGCAAGCTCCTTCACCATCTCGCTAAGCTCCCGGTTCGCCACCTGCGTGTCGCCAAGCGTCGGCAGACTCTGCGTCAGCCACGCGTCGCGTTCCGCCCACAGAGCACGCTCCAGATCCTTTTGCTTCAAGCCGTTGATCTGCCCCTGCGTCTTTGCGATCTGGACCTGGAACTCGGTCCGTTTCTGCATGAAGAACTTTACGAGCACCAGGTTCACGAGAAGGAAGAGCACTCCGCCCACAACGAGGGCGAGTGTCCGTTCCCGAGGTGACATTTGCGCGAGCATTAGCGTGGCTTTCCGGTGATGGTGAAACTGGCTTTCTCGTCCTTGATGTTCGTCGGGTTGGGATACTCGAGGACGAAGGTGTCATTCAGCTCAGCGTTCTTCTTGAGCGCCTGGCTGAGTTCAAAGTGCGCATCGGTGGTCCCTTCACCTTTCAGGACC
>CBHXZU010000478.1:0-5264 GCA_966125105.1 uncultured Prosthecobacter sp. | reverse complement strand
AGGGCTGTGTCCTAGGCCTCTAGACGAACGCGCCGTTAGGCAAAAGGGCGCGCAAGCTAATGGCCGATTTCGCAATCGGCAATGGGAAAATTACGCGGGTTTTGCGCAAAGCGGTTTTCGCGACTCAGGGACGCGTAACCACCTCGTGCAGATTCAACAGCGTCCGGGCAGCGCTGGAGTAGGCTGCGACCTCGGCTGCCGACGGTCCATCTGGCACAGCCGAAAATCCCACCTTTAGCACGGCCTCAGCGCTCTTCGCGTCGGCTCCAAATTGCGCCTGATGCTTCTTTGCCAATGCGGCCAGCGCAGAGATCTCGTCAGGCTTTGGCTCTCGCCCGGTCGCTTCTTTCCAAGCCCAACGGAGACGGTCCTCAAGGCTGGAGCCGCCTTCCTTCAACATGCGCGCGGCGAATGACTTGGCGGCTTCGACGTATTCGGGATCATTCAAAAGGACCAGGGCCTGTTGCGGGATATTCGAGCGAAGGCGATCGGCGGCGCATTCCTCACGCGTGCTTGCGTCAAAGGCCAACATGGCCGGGTGCACGTAGCTGCGCTGCCACCACGTGTAGAGGCCGCGGCGCCACTGGTTTGGCCCCTTGTCGTTCTCCCACTCACGCGTCGGGAAGTTCAGATTCTCCCAGTAGCCCGCCGGTTGATAGGGCTTCACGCTCGGACCGCCGACTTGCTGCACGAGCAAGCCGGAGATTCGGAGAGCGTTGTCACGGACAAACTCAGCATCGAGACGCCAGCGGCTTTGGCGGGCGATCTCGCGATTGAAAGGATCACGCGCGACGACGTCCTTCGCGCCGACCGAGCTCTGCCGATACGCGTCGCTCGTCACCAGCAGGCGAATCATCGCCTTCACATCCCATTCGCGGTCCTGGAAGTCGACGGCGAGCCAATCGAGCAACGGTTGGTTCACCGGGATTTCGCCCTGCGTGCCGAGATCTTCGAGCGTTTTGCTCAGCCCGATGCCGAAGAACTGCTTCCACAGGCGGTTGATGAAGACGCGGGCGGTCAGCGGGTTTTCCCGCGAGACCAGCCACTTGGCGAGGTCCATGCGGGTCAGGCGCCCGCCTTCCGCCTTTGGCGCGCCGGGGAGGAAGACTGGCGTCGCGGGCTGCATGACTGCGCCCGAGTCATTCATCCAATCACCGCGGGGAAGAACGCGCACGACGCGCGGCGTCGGCATCGACTCGCTCACTAGGCAATGCGGGAGAGCCTTCTCGAAGTTCGTTCGCTCGGTCTGCAAATCAGCCAGTTCTTTGCGAGTCGGCGCGAGTTCTGGCGCGACGCTGCGGAAATGCGCCCGCACTTTTTCCGCTTGCGCCGGCGTCCTGCTAGCGCGGTCGACTTTTAGCAGCGCGACGATGTCAGCAGGCATCGCCTTGTTCGGGGCGACGACTGGCTTGGGCGCGGAGGTCGCGGAAAGTCGCAATTTTCCGATGGTGTGATTATCGCCGTACGCCTGCACGAGCGTCGCCGTTAGGTTGGCCTCCGCTTTGAGCGGCTCGGCGAGTTCGAGGTAGAGCGATGCCTCCTTGCCGGCATTGCCCATGACGGCCCAGCCGTTCTTTTGGCCGGTCTTCTTGCCATCGATCGCGTTCTTCGCCGGGAATCCGCTCTGCTCGAATGTCGCGGTGGCTTGCGCGATCTTCACCGGCTTTCCGTCGCGTTCGAGGCTGATCTCCGTGAGCACAAAGTTGCCATTTCCGGAGCGGCCGGGGCCCTGCGCTGGAAGCGTGGAACTGGGCAGAACGTCGAGCTTCACCCCAGTGGTGCCTTTGCGCGCAGAGATCGTGAACTTGTAGCTGTCGGTGGCTGGATTGTCCGCCACCTCGACTTTGATCGTGCCGTCTTCGCGGAGCGCGAACTTGGAATTGGCGCGCATTTCCGACGGCTTCAGCACCGTCCACGGCACGTCGGCGGCACCGTTTATGTTTTCTTTCTCCCACGCCAACTGCGCGGCATCGAGTTCGGGCATGGGCGCGCTGAGTTTCGCTTGAGCAGACGCGATTCGCGCATCGAAGTCTTTGAGCTTCGCTTCGTCTGCCGCGCTCGGCACGGCCATCCCGTCTTCACGGCGGCCAATGCTGGCCTCCTTGATATCCGCGAAGAACGCGCCGAGCGCGTAGAAGTCCCTCGTCGTGACCGGGTCGTATTTGTGGTCGTGACACTCCGCGCACATCAGCGTCTGGCCGAGCCACGTGGTGCCGATGCTCTTCACGCGATCGGTCACGTGCTTTGCCTCGTATTGCTTCGCCTGCGCGCCGCCCTCTTCGGTCGTGAGGATCAGCCGATTGTAGGCGCTGGCCACGCGGGTCTCCGCGTTCGCATTCGGCAGCAAATCGCCGGCGACCTGCTCGATCGTGAAACGATCGAACGGTTTGTTTTCGTTGAAGGAACGAATGACGTAGTCGCGATACGGCCAGACGTTCCGCGGATTATCCGAGTGATAGCCGATCGTATCCGCGTAACGCACGAGATCGAGCCACCACACGGCCATGCGTTCTCCAAATGCCGGGTCGGCCAGCAACTGATCGACCAAACGCTCATAGGCATCCGGGCGCTGATCGTTCACGAATGCCTCCACGACACTTTGCTTCGGAGGAAGACCGAGAAGATCGAGATGCAGGCGCCGGGCGAGGGTGGCGCGGTCCGCCGGCGGCGCCATCGTGAGGCCGAGTTCCGCTTGTCGCGCCTTGATGAAGGCGTCGACCGGGTGCTTCGCATTCGCGGGCACCGCCGGCTTTTTCGGCGCAATGTAAGCCCAGTGCTGCTGGTATTCCGCGCCTTGCTCGATCCAGCGGCGGACGACTTCCTTGTCCCTCGCGGAGAGCTGCCGGTGCTCCTTCTTCGGCGGCATCACATCATCTTCCTCGGTCGTCGTGAGCCGTTTCCAAATCTCGCTCTTCGCCGGGTTCCCGGGAACGATCGCCGCATAGCCGCCAAGGTCGGCAACCGCCGCCTCGCGGACATCCAGCCGGAGATCGGCCTCACGCGTATTCTTGTCGAAGCCGTGGCACTTGAAGCACGTGTCCGCGAGAATCGGGCGAACGTCGCGATTGTATTCCAGTTTCGCCGGAATCGGGACATCTGCTCCCATGGCAGGGAGCGTGGCAAAGCAGGCGGCGATCAGGAGGCGATTCACGATAAAACGGTGGGACGGGTTCGTCGGATTGACAAGCGCCAGACCGCCCACCCCTTAGCAGCGCAATTTGGCTGAGGAACTGATGGATTTTATAACCACGGAGGACACGGAGCTCCCAGCGCGGCAGAGCCGCAACCAAAGGATTGCGGGAGTGAATCGTTGCGTGGATACGCCGAAGGCGTTGAAGCATCCAGCCCAGGGTTGCGCGAGTTCCACGAGCGCTACCCTGGGTGACGGTGGAAGCAATCTACCCCCGAAGTGGGGTTGAATGAGCGGTGGCAGACTCACGGTTCAACCGACTTCGCGTTTGATGTTTTTCTCGTTTTCCCAAGGTAGTCTCGCTGTCGCTCCCCAACCCTAGGCTGGATGATGCAACGCCTTCGGCGTACCCACGCAGCGGATTCACTGTGGAAATCCATCGATTGCGGCTGTGCCGCTCCGTGTTCTCCGTGGTTTAAAAAATCAACTCCGCCCAGCCGAGCCGCTACGGCAGGATCTCCGTGCCGATGCCTGCGTTGCTGAAGACTTCCACGAGCAATGCATGCGGCGTTCGGCCATCGATGAAGTGCACCTTCTGCACGCCCTGGCGTAGTGCGTGGCTGGCGCTTTCCACTTTCGGGATCATGCCACCCGAGATTACGCCGTCTGCGACCAGCTTCTCGATCTGCGCGCGCGTCACGCT
The DNA here is from genome assembly GCA_966125105.1 of uncultured Prosthecobacter sp. Lineage (GTDB taxonomy): Bacteria > Verrucomicrobiota > Verrucomicrobiia > Chthoniobacterales > Chthoniobacteraceae > SXWH01. Next base: position 1,431 of record CBHXZU010000478.1, on the reverse strand, counting down.
GGGAATGAGCGAACTCTTGTCGCTCGGATCCCGCATCAGGCCCGGCACATCGCTCACGTAGATCATCTTCGCGGCTTTCAGGCGCCCAGCTACGCTACCGGCCGCAATGTCCGCATTGATGTTGTAAACGACGCCTTCGCCATCTCGCGCCAGCGGGCTCAGGACCGGGACGATCTCCCGAGAAACGGCCTGCTCGATTTCCTCCGTCAGCACGTCGACGACTTCGCCAACGTATCCAAGGTCGACATGCTCTTTGCCTTCGATCTGCGGCGGCATTTTTTTGCCGACGAGCACGCGCTTGCCGTGGATGCCGATCGCTTTTCCGCCGAACTTGTTGATGCGATTCGCAATGTCCGGATTGATGGCGCCATCGAGGACTTCCTCGACGATCCCGATCGCTTCCTTGTCCGTCACGCGGAGTCCATTGACGAAACGCGCTTTCTGCCCCGCATCGCGCATGCGTTGCGTGATCGCCTTGCCCCCGCCGTGAATGACCACGGGATTAATGCCAACGGCTTCGAGGAAGACGATATCGCGCAGGAGACGATCGACCACATGGTCATCCTCCATCGCGCTTCCGCCATACTTGATGACAAACAGTTGGCCGCGAAACTTCTGAATGTAGGGGAGCGCCTCGATTAAAGCTTCGGCGCGAGCGGTTGCAGATACGGACATTTGAGAAATCGAAAAATGCGGGACCTGAGAGGTGACGTGTCCCGGGCTAGGGGTCAACTTCCGCTCGCAGGTTTAAACATGAAAACGGACCTACCCTCCGGTGCCGTCACCCATGTTCAGCTTCACGTAGTCAGTCGTGAAATCGGTGGTGTAGACGGTGTAGTCGGCGCGGCCCACGTTCAGATCGACGGTGATCATGAAGCGCTTCTGCCTCACAATGGGCAGCACCTTCTCGATCGGCGTCTTGCTCTGCACGCCGCCCTTCACGAGCAGGATGCCGTCATAATAAATGTCGACGCTCTCCTCACGCATCTTCGCGCCGCAGTAGCCGAGCGCGTCCATGATGCGGCCCCAGTTCGGGTCCTGGCCATACCAGGCGCATTTCACGAGGGTGCTGTTGGCGATGGCTTCCGCGGCCTTGCGCGCATCGGCGAGCGAGGCGGCGCCATCGACCTTCACTTCGACAAACTTCGACACGCCTTCGCCGTCCTTCACGATCATCCACGCGAGCTCGCGCGTGACTTGATCGAGCGCTGCCTGGAATGCCTTGAACTCCTTCGTGCCGTACTTGAGCGGCTTGTTCTCCGCGGCGCCGTTGGCCAGCGCGAGCACCGTGTCATTCGTGCTCATGTCGCCATCGATCGTGATGCGGTTAAACGATTGCTCCACCGAAACGCTGACGGCTTTTTGCAGCGTGCGCTGATCGATCGCCGCGTCCGTCGTGATGAAGCACAGCATCGTGGCCATGTTCGGATC
>CBHXZU010000477.1:0-5270 GCA_966125105.1 uncultured Prosthecobacter sp. | reverse complement strand
GCACCGCGTAGCTCCGATACATGCCGCCGCTCGAGGCGCAGGCGCCCATGGCGATGCACCACCGCGGTTCCGGCATCTGGTCCCAGATCCGCTTCACCGCCAGCGCCATTTTATAAGTTACCGTGCCGGCGACGATCATCACGTCGCTCTGTCGCGGGGAGAAGCGCATCACCTCGGCGCCGAAGCGCGAAATGTCGAAGCGGCTGCTTGCCGTGGCCATCAGTTCGATCGCGCAACAGGCCAGTCCCATCGGCATCGGCCAAAGCGAGTTCTTGCGCATCCAGTTGATGGCCGCGTCGAGGCGGGTAAAAATCACGTTGCCCTCGATTTTTGAGTCGTATGCGGCCGGCGCGAGCGTGGACATGGCTTCTTATTTAGGCTCGCGCGCTAGGGCAGCAAGGTCAATTTGTGAAACTTTTCACAAGCGACGTTTCCGGCGCGCGCGAAGGGGTGGATTCCAGCGTCCTTGGAGGGGCATTTGGTGAATCGAGCCTGGTCGCTGCAGGTGGCGGTGATTGAAAGGGAGTCGGCGAGGGGAGTGGCTGCGCATGTAATACAATGCGAAGGACCTAATCGCTGCACCCCGTCCATTTTGGATGCAAATATGGATCACGCGCAGTGCGTCGCGCGCAGTTTTACGCCGAAAATGGGACAGGCGCACTGCGCTGGACCCATCTTTAATGCGAAAACGCATCGAGCGCACTGCGCTCCGTCCATATTTGATTCGAGCGCGGACCGCGTGCACTGCGCCTCGAGCATTTTTGGCCCCTTTGCGGGCAAGGTGCAGTGCACCTCACGCGTTTTTGGTCCGCGCACGGATTCAGCGCACTGCGCTCGGCGCATTTTTAGAACAAAGATGAATGAGGTGCAGTGCTCCCTGGGTAATTCTACTCTGCCAGTGACCACCGGGCTGCGGTCCGAGAAGCGCGCGTGCTGTTGACACGCGGGTTCCTGCGGCGCCACCAGTGTGATTGCGATGAAGTTGATGCTTACCAACGACGACGGGATCGATGCCCCGGGATTGCATGCCCTGCACAAGGCGGTGCGCGAGCTCGGGGAAGTCGTGGTGGTGGCGCCGGCCACTCATCAGTCCGGGTGCAGTCATGCGGTGACTTGGGAGCGGGCCGTGAGGATTGATGCCCGTGACTCCGCCTCCTTCGCCATCCACGGGACGCCGGCCGATTGCACGCGACTGGGTCTTTTGAAACTCGCGCCGGACGCCCGGTGGGTGCTGAGCGGCATTAACCACGGGGGCAATCTTGGCGCAGATGTGCACTATTCTGGCACAGTCGCAGCGGTCCGGGAGGCTGTTTTGCACGGGTGGCCGGGCATTGCGCTCTCCCACTACCACACGCGGGGGTTCGAGTTCGACTGGGACCGCGCGGTATTGTGGGTGAAACCTATTATCAACGATTTAATGGCGCGTCCGATTGAGCCCGGCGTGTTCTTTAATGTGAACCTCCCGCACCTCATGCCGGACGAGCCGGAGCCGGAGGTGGTCTTCTGTTCCCTGGATCCTAACCCGCTGCCGTTGAGCTACCGCCACGAGGAGGACGAAGGCATGTATTATGACGGCGATTACCACACGCGGAAGCGTGTCCGCGGCTCAGACGTCGACGTTTGCTTCAATGGTAACGTCGCTGTGACGCCTGTGCGATTGTTCTGAAAAAGTTTATCAGGCCAATCGGCTCATTTCGAGGGCGTTGCAGACATTAAGGTCCTAAAAGAGTTGCGGGGTATGGATTTTGAGCGTAGGGTTGGCTCAGCACTTGCCTGAGACCCAGTTAATGTTTGCTGTCCGCCAATTCAAAGCTGCAGCCGCTGGCCTGGTGTTACTGGTCGGCTATACGGCTGTCGCCGGGGAGAACCTGCCAACGGTTCGGCGGGAGGTTTTACAGCCGGTGCATGAATACTCCCACCTAAAGGACACCATTCGGGTCAACGAGGCTGGCGCATTCGTCCTGAACGGCTTTACGAATTACACCCATCTGGGGACGGACTTCGGTTTCCTCGGTCCCGGTACGATGCACGTGACTTCCGAACCTGTGGCCGGGATCCGGGCAGATCTCAGTGCCACGCCCGGTTCATGGGGCGGCGTCTGGCATTCGCTGAATGAATTGGCCCGTCAGAAAACCCCGATGCGGCTGGCCTCGGTTTACCCGGCGCTCATCAAACCCGAGTTTCAGCCTCGCGTGATTGGGGTGGAAGCGGTGGCGACCGGACGCGGCAAGCTCAAGCTGGAACTGATCGGGCCTGCGACGGCGACCCAAGGCGTGGCTGCTGCGCCGACGCCGCCCGTTTGGACTCGCACTTTTGAACTGCAAGGCGGGGATCCCGTCACCTTGAATGCTCCTTTGGATGCCGAGAAGGTCCCGGAGGCGCAGTTTCTCAATTGGGTGGCCGAGCCGGGCTCGGACCTTTGCGTGGATTCCATCTCGCTCCGGTTACAGATGCCGGATGTGGATTACTCCACTTACGTTTTCCTCGCGTCCTATGCGAAGCTCGCCCGTTGTTATAGTGAGCAGTCCGGATTCGTTCGCGACCGCGCGCACATCGGGCCGGAATCGCTGAACAACGTTGCTGCCACCGGGATGTTCGCGCTGGCGACGGCCGCTGCGGCGGATGTGGGAATCGTGAGCAAGGAAGACGCTCGGGCCGTGGTGCAGCGGACGATGCGCGCCATTCACGCGCTCCCGCGGAAACAAGGTCTTCTTCCTCACTTTGTCGCGCAACGCGAAGGCGCCTGGGTACCGCTGCCGGAGGCGGAATACAGCACAATCGATACTGCGCTGACGCTGATGTCGCTGCGCGCCGCGGCGAATGTGATCGGAGACCATGAGGGTGCCACGCAGGCTTTGGAGATTCTGAAGACCATCGACATGGCGAACCTCCGCGATGAGCACGGTTACGTGATCCATGGCGTGCACCCGGACGGGCGCCCGATTCCTTTTGTGTGGAAAGACTGGGGTGGCGAAACCGCGCTGGTGCTGATGATGCAGCGCATCGCTGCGGGGTCTTCGCTCACACCGATGATGGATGAAAGCGGCGTCAGCCATCGCGGCATCGGCTTCATCACCGAAATACCTGCGCTCTTCTTCCCGCAGTACAATACGAATGCAAGGGCTCGCGCCGGATCGGTGGATTGGCGCGCTTACCGGCAGAAGCGTTTGGCTGAGCAGAAGGAATACTTCGTTCGCAACGCTCCCCAGAGCGTTGCTGCTCGACTGGGGCTTTACGGATTGAGCGCCGGTGAAGGCGCGCGTGGCATCGGTTACCTCTCGAGCGGCACCGAGGATGCCGCACAGCAGCTCATCTATCCGCATTACATCCTGATGTCGGCCCTCCTGGAGCCGAATGCGGGCGCAGTTTACGACGTGATCAAAACGCTCGAGTGCAATGGCTGGTTCACGCCGTGGGGCTTGGTCGAGAACTTCGGTTCCGATGGCAAGAGCTACGTGCCGATGATCAGCTCGCTCAATGCGAGCTTCGAATCGCTGGCATCGTATCACCTGATGATGGCGTATCGCGGAGAGAGCGATGCGCTTTACGACGTCGCTGCCGGCGATCCGGTGTTCAAGGACGCGCTCGAGGCGGTATTTGAATAAGGGCGGCTGTGGGGAGAAGGTAGAGGGGCGAAGGCTTCAGAGCTTCGGCGACGTTGATTTGCTGACTTGGATGGCAAGTGTGCTTGCTACGATTCACGCGACGCGCGCCAGCGCAGGCAAGGCAACTGCGCCGCAAGGTTAGCCGCTTCGCGTGTGGTCTCGGACACAGCCTTGGAAGGCTATGCCACAATGTTTGGCGCTTCGCGCCGTGCTTCGAAGAACCATACAAGCACGCGCGGAACGGGAGCTGTTGCTCGTGCCGCTCTGTCCTCTGACCTCTCGGTCTACGTCTTCTCCTCCGCCGCCTGCCCATACGCAGTGCGACGGCGCCAGATCTCCAGCGCGGCCAAAGTGAGCGCGAGAATCACAGGACCGAGCACCAAGCCCGCTGCACCAAAAAACATCAGTCCTCCCACGATCGAAATGAAGACGGGAACGGTGTGCATGCGCAGGCGATTTCCGACCAGCACGGGGTAAAGGAGATTATCGATCAAGCCAATGACGACGGTGCCCCACGCGGTGAGGATCAGCGCCTTGCCCATCTGTCCGTTCATCGCCAGGAAGATCGCCGCAGGAACCCAGACGACGAACGCGCCCAAAACCGGGATGACCGCCAGCAGCGCCATGATTGCACCCCAGAGAATTGGGGCCGGCAAGCCAAGCCACCAGAACATCAAGCCGCCGAGGCCGCCTTGGATCAATGCGACTGCGATGGTCCCATAAATCGTGGCGTGCACCGTGTCGGCGATGCGTTTTATGACTTCGTCGGTCTCGCGTTCAGACAATGGAACCAAAGAACGAAGCGCGGCGCGGGATTCATGCCGGTCGCGAAAGAGGAAGAAGAGGATGAAAAGCGTGATGAGCAACTCGATCACCGCCCAAGCTGAGCTGGTGACGGCTTGGGAAAGGCGCGAGCCAATGTCCCCGATCATCCCTTGCACCTGGCTGGACACGCTTCCGTTTTGCTCGATCGAGTTCACGAGCGAATGGAGCTTTGGGCTGCGCTGCGCAAGCTGCTCGCGCCATTTACCGTCTTTTACGGATTCCTGAACAACCTTTGCGCTCGCCGTTGCTTGCTGAATCAAATGGCTGCCCACAAACGCCGCTGGCGCGACGATGATCACTGCGATCACAGCAACCGAGAGTCCCGCGGCCAGGCCCTGTCTCTTCGGCATGTGGTCGGAGATCCATCGATGGATCGGCCGCGCCACGATCGCCAAGGCAAGAGCCCAGGCAATCGCGCCGACGAACGGACGCGCGATTTGCCAGCACAGATAGATCAGAAGCGCAGTCGCGACGACGAGCACAAGGACCAGCGCGTGATCCCGGGTCCACCAGCCGGTCCGGTCTGGAATGACGGATTTGTCTTCACCGGGGGGAGGGATATCAGTTCGCTCATGCACGCCGATGAATCGTGCCTGAAGGGGTGTCCTGCCGTCAGTTGGGGCGGGTCCGGCGACCCATGGCACCCGCGACTGCCGTATATTCCCGCGCTACGAGACACGTCGCCATCCACGCGTGAACAAAAGTGCATCGCTAGCAAGCGCCGAGCGGCGTCCGCGCCGCTTCTGCACGAAGGGCAGCCTTGGGCAACTTACAGGGAAGCACGGTAGCGTCCGATGGAATGCCAAATCCCTGCGCAGAGCCCGACGAATGGCGTTATTC
>CBHXZU010000476.1:0-5289 GCA_966125105.1 uncultured Prosthecobacter sp. | reverse complement strand
CGCGGCAAGGGCGAGAATGATGAATGGGTGCTTCATAGGCTCAGGGTGGCTCAGGGCAGGTAACCGGCAGGCGCTGCGTTTCTTTGAGCAAACGTCGGGCCGTCGACACATGCCGCAGTCGGCACCGAGAAGCGGACTGTCCGGAACGTCACCCGTTATTCCGGGGGAAAAAGGCTCAGACAGGGTCGCCTATTATACTTGTGTTGATGGGCGTATGGATTTTAGCCGGCCGATCCGGGCCTAATGCCGGCCGATCCAGGCCTAATGCCGGCCGATCCAGGCCTAATGCCGGCCGATCCGGGCCCAGTGCCGGCCGATCCGGGCCCAATGCCGGCCGATCCGGGCCCAATGCCGGGCGGTCCGGGCTCAATGCCGGCCGATCCGGGCCCAATGCCGGGCGGTCCGGGCTCAATGCCGGGCGGTCCGGACTCGATGCCGGAACGTTGTGAGTGCGTGCTCGGCGTCCAGAGCATCACGTGGAGTGAGCTGAACCCCACGACGAGGTCGCCCATTACCCGCTCCCACGCCCGAACATTTTTCTGACAAACTCCGCACAGCACGCTGACACCCCACCAGTCCGGATGCGCCACAGTGTCAGCATGAAAGCGAAGCTCTTTACGCTGTTCGCGTGCCTCTTTTCCCTTTGCGCAAGCGTCCTCGCGGACGGGTTGATCATCATCCACAATCCCCCGCCCCGGCCCATGCCACCCCACCCGCAACCCATTTGGGTGCGCCCGCATTACGTCTTCGCCCCGCTCGAGGTGGTCTTTCACAAGGTCGACGTGGAGATCCAGGGCCAGACCGCGACTACCCGCGTGGAGCAGGAGTTTCTGAATCCGAACAACGCCGTCCTCGAGGGCGAATACATCTTCCCGATCCCCCGTGGCGCGCACCTCGACAAGTTCACGATGAAAATCGGGGACAAGGACATGGAGGCCGAGCTCCTCGACGCCGCGAAAGCGCGCGCCATCTACGAGGACATCGTTCGCCGGCAAAAAGACCCCGCACTCCTGGAATACACCGGCCGCCCCGCGTTCCGTGTCCGCATCTTTCCAATCGAGCCAAACTCGCGGAAGAAAGTTTCCCTCGCCTACACCGAGCTGCTGAAGGTCGATAACGGCCTGGCGAATTACGTCTATCCGCTGAACACGGAAAAGTTCTCCGCGCAACCGCTGCGCACCGTGGCGATCAAGGTCACGGTCAATGAAGATTCGCCAATCAAGGCGCTCTATTCACCGTCCCACCCGGTGGAAATCAAGCGCGACGGAGAGAAGCGGGCGACCATCGGCTGGGAGGCCTCGAACACCCGACCGGATACCGATTTTCAGCTCCTCTTTTCCAGTGCGCAGACGGAGGTGGGCCTGAGCCTGCTGACGCACAAGAAACCCGGCGAAGACGGCTGGTTCCTCCTGCTCGCATCGCCCGGCGCGGACATGACGAAGTCGAAGGACACCAATCCGAAGGACGTGGTCTTTGTCCTCGATACAAGCGGCTCGATGGCGGGAAAAAAACTCGAACAGGCGAAGAAGGCGATGACCTTCTGCATCGAAAACCTGAACGACTCCGATCGCTTTGAAATCGTGCGCTTTTCCACGGAAGCGGAGCCGGTCTTTGAAAAGCTGACCGAGGCCACACGCGCTAATCGCGAAAAGGCGCTCGACGCAGTGAAAGGCTTCAAGCCGATCGGCGGAACGGCGATTGCGGACGCCCTGGAGAGCGCGCAAAAGCTGAGACCCGGCGATGCCTCGCGGCCTTTCCTGATCGTCTTCCTCACCGACGGAAAACCGACGATCGGCGAAACTGATGAAGACCGCATCGTGGCCAGGGTGGCGCGCGATCAGTCGGCGACGACCCGCATCTTCAGCTTCGGCATCGGCACGGACATCAACACCATGCTGCTGGATAAAATCACGGAGCGGACGAAGGCGGCATCGCAATTCGTCCTGCCGGAAGAAGACCTCGAGGTGAAGGTCTCGAACTTCTTCACGAAGATCAAAGAGCCGCTCCTCACGAATCTGAAACTCGAGTTCCCGTCGGGCGTTCGCGTGAGCAAACTATACCCCACGCCATTGCCCGATCTTTTCCGCGGAGATCAGCTCGTGCTGGCCGGCCGCTATTCCGGCGATGGGGAAGGCGACGTGACGCTCGATGGGACGCTAAACGGCACGCCGAAGCGGATGTCGCAGCGGATGCTCTTCAAAGGGGACTCCAGCCATGAGTTCATCGCGCAGCTCTGGGCGCTGCGGCGGGTGGGCTTCCTGCTGGATGAGATCCGCCTCCGCGGCGAGAACAAGGAGATCCGCGACGAGGTCGTTGATCTCGCGCGCCGCTTCGCGATCGTGACGCCCTACACGAGCTATTTGATCGTGGAGGACGAAGCGCGCCGCGGCATTCCGCTCGCCGCGCAGAGCTTTGGGCGCCTCTCGCAAGACGATCGCCTGCGCCGGCAACTCGGCCAAAGCTGGAGTGATTATGCCGCCGACAAGGACGGCTACGTGGGCACGCTGAATGCGCGGTCCAACTCCTACTTCAAGCAGGCCGAGCGCCCCGCGGAAACGCAGCTGCAGGCGCTCTCGGAAGCCAAAGTCGCTGCGGCGGCAAAAGCGGCGGCGCCCGTCGCTGCACCCGGGGCAATGGCGGGCCGAGGCGGATCGGTCACGTTAAACGCCGGCGGCTACGCGGTGAGCGGCACGGGCCAGATCGCCGACGCCGTAAAGCAACTCGACTCCGTGGAGCAACAAGCCCGCTGGGTGAATGGAAAAGCGTTCACGCAAAACGGCGCAACCTGGAACGACACCGACGTGCAAAAGGCGAAGTCCGACGCCAAGCGCAACCGCGTGCAGTTTGGCTCGAAGGCTTATTTCGATCTGCTCACGCAGGAGCCGGAATCCGCGCAGTGGCTCGCGCTGGGCAACAACGTCACCTTCGCCCTGCGCGACCAGATCTACGAAGTCTACGAGTAATTCGAAAGCAGAGGTCGGAGGTCAGAAATCTCTGCGGTCCGGTCTAAACGGAGTTCACCGAGTCGTGCCATCCCAGCCGTCCCATGCGTCCGATCCCAATCGTCCACACCATGAAAACCATCGCATTCATCGCCATCGCGTGCGCGTCATGCACGTTTGCCAAAGCAGCGCCCCAACTCGCCGCGGTTCAGCAGGAGGCCATCCCTAACCCGAAGATCAATGCCGTCGCGCACCGGGAAGCCGTGCGTGATTCCATGCTGCTCCGCGAGAAACGGCGCGTCACCGAGGAGACGTTCCTCGAACTCGCAGCGCAGGCCGACACGGTGATCCTGGACGCTCGCAGCGAGAGTAAATTCAAGATGCGGCACATCAAGGGGGCGGTGAACCTGCCTTTCACCGAGTTTACCGCCGAGAACCTCGCGCGAGTGATTCCGACGAAGAGCACGCGGGTGCTGATCTACTGCAATAACAACTTCAACGGAGACAAAATCGCCTTCGCCAGCAAAGCAGAGCCCGCCGCGCTAAACCTCTCCACGTTCAGCAACCTCGTGATCTATGGTTACAGCAATGTCTACGAGCTCGGGCCCGCCATTGACGTGAACAAGGCACGCGTCCCGTTCGAAGGCACGTCTGTCGAATCCAAATAAGGACGCAGCACCTCCCTACCGCAGATGAAATCCATCCTGACTCCTTTCCGCGCGCCCTGCCGCGACAGCGGCCCAGAATCGCTGCACCGCGGAAGTCGCCGGAAAGTCCGTCTGATGCCGCCGCTCCTAAGTGGAGAACCGCTTTGCGGTTGATTACGTTCGCGACCAATCACTTCGCCACGGTTTTTCGAAACGCTGCTTTCGCATCGCGCCACGACGCGTTTTCGCGAGGAAGGAACATCTTGATCGCAAACGACTCCCGCACCACCGCGCGAAGTTCCTCCAGCGACTTCAATTCCCCCAGCGCGAGCGCCTGCAACAATACGTTTCCAATCGCCGTCGCCTCGGCCGGTCCGCTGCGCACTTCGCGTCCGGTTGCATCGGCGGTGATCTGATTGAGCAGCGCATTCTGGCTTCCACCGCCAACGATGTGCACCACACGGATCGCGCGCCCAGTCACGCGCTCGAGCAGTTCGAGGACTGAATCGTAGAGCAGCCCCAGGCTTTCGACGATGCAGCGCGCAAACTGGCCGGGTGTTTCCGGCACCGGCTGCCCGGTTTTGCGGCAGAAGTCCGCGATCGCCGTCGGCATATGCTCCGGCCGCAGAAAGACGGGATCGTCCGGATTCACGAACGAGCGAAACGCCGGTGCCTCTTCGGCCAGATTCGCGATTTCCGCGTAACTGTATTCCCGCCCCTCGGCCCGCCAAGCTCGCCGGCACTCCTGCAGCAGCCACATTCCGCTCGCATTGCGCAAGAATCGGCTCGTTCCGCCCACGCCCGTCTCGTTGGTGAAGTTGGCGCTTCGTGCCTCCTCATTGATCAGGGGTTCTGGGAGCTCCACGCCCACTAACGACCACGTTCCACTGCTAATATAGGCCCAGTCGGCTCCCGTTTCTGCCGGAACCGCGGCCACCGCCGCACCGGTATCGTGCACACACCCTGCCACGACTTGAACCGGCCCCAAACCCGTCTCCCGCTGCAGTTCGGCCGTCAGCGTCCCAAGCACCGTGCAAGGCGGCACCACCGGCGGAAACAGCGCGCGCCGCAAACCGGCCGCATCAATCAGATCATTCGACCACTGCCGGTGAATCGGATTCCACAGCTGCGTCGTGCTCGCATTGCTCTCTTCCTGCGCTATGCGGCCACTCATCAGATAGTGGAACCAGTCGCCGATCATCAGGAACTGTTCTGCTTCCTTGAATGGCTCATCCGCCGCGGTGAGGTCTGTCGCGAGATGATACAGGGAGTTGATCGGCATGAACTGGATCCCGGTCTCCGCATAGATCCGCGCTTCCCCCAATAGCGCCCTTGTCGCCGGGTAGGAAACTTCGGTCCGTGCATCTCGATAGCAGAAAGGCGCGCGATTCAACCGCTGACCGCCGCGCATCAGCACGTAGTCCAGCGCCCAGGAATCCACCCCAATGCTTTGCACCTCACGTCCGGCAGCCTTGCGTAGGCCGCCACGGATTTCCATCCAGAGTGCATCGGTGTCCCAGCGGAGCGTCCCATTGACCCGCTGAACGGTATTCGGAAAGCGGTGCAGCTCTTCCAATTCAACCCGCCCATTGTGGAACAAACCCAAAATGACGCGACCACTCTCCGCGCCAAGGTCGATTGCCAAATGACAGCTCATGCGTTCGCGGTGTTTATCCCGCGGCCAACCCCAGTCTCAAGCC
>CBHXZU010000475.1:0-5291 GCA_966125105.1 uncultured Prosthecobacter sp. | reverse complement strand
AAGCCGCTCTCCAGCGTCGAAGGCAAGGCGGTGCTCGACCTGCTGAACGCGATGCAATTCCACATCCGCATGGGAGAACTCGCCCGCCACAAGGACAAGGAAGACAAGGCGCTCGTGACGCTCGCCAACAAGAATCACAAGGAGATGACGGAGCTCTACACCCCGCTCGTGGGTGTGGCGCAAACGGCCAACCTGAAGAATATCCCGATGGAAGCGTCGAAGGCCGACAAGAACGACATGGCGAAGCTCGGCAAGCCGAAGGCCGAGAAATGGAAAGAAGATTACTTCGAGCTCCTCTTCAAGAACGGCAAGCGCAACGCCCGCAGTGCCGAGAACGCGGTGAAGACGATCGCAGATCCCACCGCGAAGGATCTCGCCACGAAGGCCGCGGCCGCCATGGCCAGCCAGTCCGCCGAGGCCGAAACGAAGTACAAAGAACTAAAGGATAAGAAATAGATCCCTGCGGGTTTCTCTTGAATTCAGGCGCGAGCGGCAATCGCTCGCGCCTTTTTTTTGCTCCCCTCAATTGCGCGCAGCGCAGCGTGATGTATCTTGCAGCGCCGATGGACTCGCATTTCTCTTTGCCATCCGACGAGCCAACACAGGGGTTAGGGCTCGTCGAAAGGGTGGAACGTCTCGCCGCGCAACTTCAGCCCGGCGATGTCGTGCGAACTCAGCTCCTCGATCTCCGCGCAGAGCTCAGCGAGCGCGAGGACATCATGGCCGAGGCTCGCGAGACCATCGAGAAACTCGAGGCCGTCGTGCAAAAAGTCACGGCCCCGGCCAATCGCATCGGCACGTTCCTCACTGCGTATCCGCGCTTCGAGGAAGGCAGGCCCTCCATGCTCGCGCAGATCATTGTCGGCGGCGCTGAGTTTTACTGCAACGTGGACCCCCGCATCGACGTGCGCGGTTTGCGGCGCGGCACGCGCGTGCTCGTGAATGAAGCCTACGTGATCGTCGGCGATCTGGGCTATGATCGCGCAGGACCGGTGGTGAAAGTGGGCGAAGTGCTCGGTCCCGATCGAATCCGCGTCGGCAGCGAAGTGGGGCAGCAAAACATGGTGCTCTACCGCTCCGAGCTGCTCGCGAAGGAAAAGCTGAAGACCGGCGACGAAGTGCGCGTGGATGCAAACTTCCGCGTCGCCCTCGAGGTTCTCGAGCGGGCCAAGCAAAACGAATACTATCTCGATACCGTTCCAGAGTTGCCTTGGGACAAGGTGGGCGGCCAGGCCGAGGCGATCGACGCGATTCGCGAAGCCATCGAAGGTCCCCTTCTCCATCCCGAGCTTTACGAGCGCTTCCATCACGCCACCCCGAAGGGATTCCTGCTCTACGGTCCGCCGGGGTGCGGCAAGACGCTCATCGGCAAAGCGACCGCGTGGAATCTCACGCAGCAACTTCGCGCCAAGACCGGCCACGAGATGCGCGAGTTTTTCATGCACATCAAGGGACCCGAAATCCTGAACATGTGGGTGGGCGAAAGTGAGCGCATGGTGCGCGAGATTTTCTCCACCGCCCGCGAGAAGCGCCGCGAAGGCTACCTGCCATTCATCTTCATCGATGAAGCGGAGAGCATTCTCGGCACGCGTCGCGGCGGACGCTGGAGCAATATCCTCAGCACGCTCGTGCCGATGTTCTGCACGGAGATGGACGGGCTCGAATCGTTGCACGACGCGGTGATCATCATCGCGAGCAATCGCGCCGACCTGATCGACCCGGCGATCCTTCGTCCGGGCCGCATCGATCGCAAAATCAAGGTGCATCGTCCGACCAAGGAAGGCGCGCGCGAAATCTACGGCATCTACCTCACGAAGGACCTGCCGTACGATCCGGCGCTGACACAAGCGCATGGCGGAACGGACGGCGCAATCGGGCACCTGGTCGACAAGGTCATCGACGCGCAGTTCACGCATCGCGAGGAGAATCGATTCCTCAACATCACACTCCGCAGCGGGCGCAAAGAAACGCTCTATCGCGGCGATCTAATCAGCGGCGCGATCATCGCCAGCATCGTCGAGCGGGCGAAAGGCCTTGCAATCAAACGCGCGCTCGCCAGCGGCAAGGACGAAGGCATCAGCGAACAGGATCTGCTCGTTTCCGTGGACGCCGAATATGCAGAAAACGACATCTTCCCGCCGAGCGACATCACGGAAGATTGGCTGCACCTCATCGACCACGATGCCGAAAACGTGGTGAAGGTAACGCCTTTCCGTCCAGGATCGGAAGGTCCGGCGCGAACCGGCACGCCAGTGGTCTGACGGACTCAGAGCTGCTCGCTCAATTTTCGCTCCATCAACGCACCGAGCATACCGCGCTCGTCACCGTCTGGTCCGGCAACGCATCGAGCGCACTGCGCCCGGTCCGCTTTTGCTCTGAAAATGCGTCGAGCACACTGTGCTCGGTCCGTTTTTGCTCTGACAACGCATCGAGAGCACTGCGCTCAGTCCGTTTTTGCTCCGGCAACGCATCGAGCGCACTGCGCCCGGTCCGCTTTTGCTCTGAAAATGCATCGAGCGCACTGTGCTCGGTCCGGTTTTGCTCTGAAAATGCATCGAGCGCACTGCGCTCAGTCCGTTTTTGCTCCGACAATGCATCAAGCGCACTGCGCTCAGTCCGTTTTTGCTCCGACAACGCTTCGAGCGCACTGCGCTCAGTCCGTTTTTGCTCCGACAACGCTTCGAGCGCACTGCGCCCGGTCCGTTTTTGCTCCGATAACGTATCTACCGCAGCAGCCTCGATCCGAAAAAGGATCTCCCATCCAATTCACCTGTAGAGGTTTATGCCTTAAACTCATCGTCTTAAAACCCTTGTTCTCGGTCGTTGCCTTGAACGCGCTCGAACTCCGAGGGCCCCGAAGTTAGGTGCTCCTCCTTTTCGCCGCCGCCGATCTCGTGTCATATCCTCCCCGGACTCAGGCCTCAGGAGATTTCCGTATCTCGCCACCTGCTTCAATTTTGCACTAGCATTTTGGAAAACCTTTGTAATCCTCCGCGCCGCCAATTCAGTTTACTTGTGCGTTGAGAGACGTGGTGGACGCCCAGCCGGCCAGCCGGGGGAGCGTTCGAAATCCGATAGTCGGAAACAGTCCCCAAATGCGTGAGACCAGACTATCGGCAAAACAGTAATGAGTAATAAACTATTCGTCGGTAACCTCGCATGGACCACGACCGACGGTGTCCTCCAGGATACGTTCGCCCAGTTCGGCAACGTTGTCGAAGCAGCCGTGATGATGGACAAGTTCACGGGCAAATCGCGTGGGTTCGCGTTCGTCACCATGGGCTCGCCTGATGAGGCGGAAGCCGCGGTGAAAGCCATGGACGGAAAAGACCTCGATGGTCGTCCGATCCGCGTCAGCATTGCGCGTCCGAAAGAAGACCGCCCGAGCGGCGGTGGCGGCGGCTACAAAGGCGGCGGCGGCGGTGGATACCGCGGCGGCGGCGGTGGTGGCGGCGGCTACAAGGGCGGCGGCGGTGGTGGATACCGTGGCGGCGGCGGCGGTGGCGGCGGCTACAAGGGCGGTGGCGGCGGTGGATACCGCGGTCGTCGCGACGAAGGCGGCGGCGAAGGCTACTAAGCTTTAAACTTCAAACCATTCTCAAGGAACACTGTGCCTCCGGTGCAGTGTTCCTTTTTTTGTTCGGAGGACGTTGGCGGGTGGAATCGGGGAAAACACAAAGACCAAACACTAAACACTAAGGCGCAAGCGGGGCGAGCGGGCCTGAAGTGTTTCGTGTTTCGTGTTTAGTCTTTGCGCGAAGCGCTAAACTTCCACCACTGCCTTTATCACCCCATTCTCCGGCTTGAGCCAATCGGGGAAAACCTCCGGCACATCGTCGAACTTCGCGTGGTGGGTGATCCACGGGCGAGTGTCGATTTTGCCATCCTCGATTAGCTTGATGATTCGGGCGAAGTCGCGGCTGAGCGCGTTGCGGCTGGCCATGATCGTCAGCTCTCGGCGGTGCAGGAATGGCGCGTGCGGAAACTCGAGGTTCTGCTGCGTAATGCCAACGTAAACGACGCGTCCGGCAAATGCCGCGAACTCCATCGCGCGCACCATCGACTTGTTGTTCCCGGTCGCATCGATGACGACGTCCGCCATTTGGCCTTTCGTCAATGCGGCCACCGCCTTCAAGTCGTCCTCTCCGCCGGAAGCCAGCACGGTGTCGGGCACCTTCATCTTCTCACGCACAAAGGCGAGGCGCGGCTCAGCGAGATCCATCACAATCGGGCGGGCGCCGGAAATCCGCGCGAACTCGAGTGCCGACAAGCCAATCGGGCCCGCCCCGATGATCAGCACGTTTTCACCTGGCTTCGCGTGGGATCGATCGATGGCATGGCAACCAATTGCCAGGGTTTCGACCAGCGCGCACTGCTCAGCTGAAAGCCGATTGGCCACGTGAAGCTTCCGCGCCGGCAGGATGATCCGCTCCGTCATTCCGCCATCGCACATCACGCCAAGCGTCTTGTTTGTCTCGCAGCAGTTGGTGAACCCGCGGCGGCAGGCGTAGCAGGTCTGGCAATTGAGATAGCACTCAACCGCACAGCGATCGCCGGGCTTCACGTTCGTTACGCCTTCTCCGACCGCCACCACCTCGACGCCGAGTTCATGCCCGGGAATTCGCGGGTAGGAAAAGAACGGCATCTTTCCCAGGTAGCCGCCGAGATCCGTCCCGCAAATGCCAACGCGCAACACCTTGAGGAGCGCTTCGCCCGGGCCCGGCTGCGGCGGTTCCGGCACTTCGATGCGGCGCCAGGTCTGAGGTTTCTCGAGTTGAAGAGCTTTCATGGGTTCAGTTGTTTTCCGGGAGGCCTTCGATGTGACCGATGTTTTTTACGGGCGCGAAGATCGCCTGCACTTCTTGCAGCAGCTCCTGGTCGATCGGCTCGGAGATCCATTCCGCCCACTTACGAATGTTGTTCGGATTCGCAGAACCCGCGATGGTCGTCGCGATATCCGGATTCGCGCAGGAAAACTGAACGGCCAGTTTTGCAATGTCGCTGCCACGCTTTGCGCAAACCTCCGCAGCTTTGCGCGCCGCGGCTTTTACTTCCTCCGGTTCCTTCAGCCAGGAAGGGAGTGGCGCGTTCGTGAGCAACCGCGCGGAGAAGGGTCCGGCATTCATCGCGCCGATCCCGCGCCCTTTTAAGTCAGGCACCAGTTCATCGGCATACCGGGTGTTCTGCAGTGTGTATTGATTGTAGCTCAGCACGCAGTCGACGTCCGTCTGACCGAGCACAAACTTGAAGGCCTTCATCGGGTATCCCGAGATGCCGATGTATCTCACCTT
>CBHXZU010000474.1:0-5311 GCA_966125105.1 uncultured Prosthecobacter sp. | reverse complement strand
GATCGCGCGGAATATCTACCTGCGAAAGCTGGCGCCCGGCAAAGGCGGGCTGCCACCGGGCAAGCAGTACGGCGCCAAAAACAATTTCGCGTGTTACGAGACACCGGGCGAAGTGGCGGAAATCGAAGGAGTCGCCGATCGTGGCGAAGCCAGCGAGGAACTCATGCGCGAGATCGCAAACCTGATCACCGCGCGCGGAAACACCTTCGCCGTTTACTCGATCGGGCAGTCGCTGCTGCAGACGAAGAATGGCGCTCTGTTAGTCACTGGCGAGCAACGCCAGCAAGTGCTTGTCGAGCGTTACACGGAACCAGACGGCGAAGTCCGACTGGGCACGGTATACTTCAAAAATCTGGTCCCGTAGTCCGCTTGAGGATGGATGCGTGAGAAGAGGGCCGCCCAGCCGTCAGGGCGGCCCTCTTTGATTTTTCGGAGAGTCGGGCCGCCCGACTTGCAGCCCGCTGAATACCTCGATTGCATTCGCAGAGCGCGTAGTTCGATTCTCACAGTCAGAATGCACGAAATGCCAGTCATCCTGACCGAGTGTAACGAGGAGAAGGACCCCGAGCCATTCACCGCGACTGTTTCGCCGGCGATAAATCTCCGCGGGTGGCCCGGTCCTTCGGTCGCTTAGGCTCTCTCAGATGACCGGCTTGTCGGGTCCCCAAAAGTAGTCTCAGCTGAAACCCGCTTCCAACGTCCGCTCGCATTACTCCGCGTAGCGCGCGCTGGTCATGTTGGCATGGCGGCCCTCGGTGATCTCTTCGATCAACTTGGCGCTGAAGGCTGGGATGTCATCGGGTTTGCGGCTCGTGACCACGCCGTTGTCGACCACCACTTCCTCGTCGATCCAGTTGCCGCCCGCGTTCTTGATGTCGCTCTGGATCGCCGGCCATGACGTGAGTCGTCGGCCTTGCACGAGCCCGGCTTCGATCAGGATCCACGGGGCATGGCAGATCGCGCCGATCGGCTTGCCTGCCGCCGCAAATGCGCGCACGAAATCCACCGCTGCCGGCGTGGATCGCAGGGTGTCAGGATTCATCAGGCCGCCCGGGAGCATGAGCGCATCGAAGTCCTCTTCGCGGGCATTTTCGAGGGGGATATCGACGTCGAATTGATCGCCTTTGTCCGCGTGCTTCATCCCCTGGATGCAATCTCGCTGCGGGGAGACGATTGAAACGTGCGCGCCAGCCTCCTCCAGCGCGTGCATGGGTCCTTCGAGTTCAGATTGCTCGAAACCGTCGGCCGCCAGGATGGCGACGCGTTTATTCAAAATCGGAGTGTCCATGGAAACGCTACGCGCTCCGATTGGCCATCGGATGGCTCTGCCTGCGACTTACGGCATTTTCAGTGCTTCGCGTAGCGGACCCGCCAGACGCGATTTCCCCCGTCGTCCGTCACAAAAAGCGATCCGTCCTTCCCGACGGTGAGGCCCACCGGTCGTCCCCAGACATCGCCTTCCGGCGTCACAAAGCCGGTCATGAAGTCCACGTATTCCCCGGTGGCTTTCCCGTTCTCGATTGGGATTTGCACCACTTTGTAGCCCGTCCGCCGTGCCCGATTCCACGATCCGTGCAGCGCAGCGAACGCGTCGTTTCGGAACTCGGCCGGGAACTGCTCGCCGTCATAGAAGGTCATATCGAGCGAGGCCGAGTGGGACTGTAGGATCACATCGGGAGTGATCACCTTGTCTTTCAGTTCGGGGTGTTTCCCTGCGTGCCGCGGATCCTGGATTCCACCCATGTAATACCACGGCCAGCCGTAAAAGCCGCCCTCCTTCACCTTGGTGACGTAGTCCGGCACGAGATCGTCGCCGAGTTCGTCGCGCTCGTTCACGGACGTCCACAACTCCCCCGTTTCCGGGTGAATCGCAAGCCCCACGGGGTTGCGAATGCCGGTTGCAAACGGCTGCAGGTCTTTACCTTCCGGGGTGGAGATGAAGATGCGCGCGCGATTATCCTCCGCCTTGTCATCGCCCACGTTGGACTTGGATCCGATTGACGTGAAGAGCTTCGAACCATCCTTCGAGAAGACGATGTCGCGCGTCCAATGTCCTCCTCCCGCGAGCTGGCCGCCGCTTGAAAGCTCGAAGAGGCGCTCCGGTTTTCCCTCCGCCTTCGTCTGCCCGGCTTTGTAGGGAAAGCGCGCGACGGAATCCGTATTCGCGATGTAGATATGCGTCGGCTCTGGCCCAGGGGGATGAAATGCGATGCCGAAAGGCTGTTTCAATCCGTCGGCGAAGACTTCGTTGATCTCGGGCTTTCCGTCATTATCCGCGTCACGGATCAGCCGGATCCGGTCCGCCTTGCTCTCGCTGACCAGGAGATCGCCATTCGGGGCCGTCACGATCACCCGGGGATTCTTCAAATCCGATACGAACTCCTCCACTACAAAGCCGTCCGGCACTTTTGGCACCGCCCCTTCCGGACGCTTCACGAGCTTCGGGTGGTTTTTCGCTGATTCCGTGGCTCCGGGCGCGGGCAGTTCTTTCAAGGTGATCTTGCGCCGCACACCCGGGGCGTCGGACTGCCAATCGTCCAAAGCCGCTTTCCCAGTGAGCAGCGCCTGCTCGGCAAAAGAAGTCGAGGGGATGACCGCCACGATTGCACCGGTGAGCATGAGGAGCGAGCTTGGTTTCATAAGCGCGGAGAGCGGAGCGAAGTCGCGAGTTGAAATCGCACCCGCTGTGCTTGTTGCGCCTATCTCAAATCGTCCTTGCAACCGTTTGGCGGAATCCTGCAGCGACCGCCCGCGGACCAGCATTTCTTTGCACCACCCCGTGTCCGATTTGTGATTTCCCCGCGCGCGCTGAGACTCCTCGGAGCCAAATCGTCCAACCGTATTCGGATCGTTCGGCGATACACCTAAAGGACGGTGCGATTCCCCGGCACTCGGGAGGTTCCTGCCGCCCTCAAATCAATACTCCAATGATCATGAGCCGAACACCTTCATTCCTCATCGTCGCAGACCGCGGCCGATTGCTGTCCTACCGAGTCGATAATACGGGGAGGAGTCGCTCGCCGCGTTTGGTGGAATCGCTCGAACTCATCGAGGGCCGCCAGCACCTGCGCGAACTCGTGACCGATCGCATGGGCGGCTTCTCCAACGGCGGCACCTTCGGACAGGGGAACGCGTCCGCCGAACGCATGGCAATCGTCGAAGAGCTTTCGCTCCGCACCATCCGCAATATCGCAGGACGCATGACTGAGTTCCTCGACAAACATTCGCCGGAGTCGTGGGGATTCGCGGCGCCAGGCTCGATCAATTCAACGATCCTCGAGGAAATGCCCCTCCGTTGGCGCAACCGACTGAGCCACAACCTGCCGCTCGACCTTACCAAGATCCCGGCGCACGAACTCCTCGAGCACTTCGAGGAGTGAGCCAGCCATTGGCGGAACCGTGAACGAAGCAATGGTTATGAAGAAAGTGAAAGAGCCCAACACCGACGAACTGGATTACGATCCCACAGGTGTGGAAGAGGCCGCCGAGGAAAACACGGATTTAGGCGTGGAGCCCCCGCCGGAGATTGCTCCCAACACGGAGAATCTCACGACGTGGGATGAACCTCCCGCTTCCACCGGCACGGCGACACCGAAGTATCCGCTCGATGAGGAAGAGAACCAAGTCGGCGAAGAACTCGTCCAAGGCGGCGTGGAATCCGCCGACCGTGATTCGCGCCTTGCCGCCTCGGATCCAGATTACGAACCGTAAGCCCAAACCCAACGAATCACTCGCAAGTGGGAGCCTCGTTCCATCAGTGGGACGAGGCTCTTTTTGCGGGAGGGCAAGGGGGGTCTTTCGGACGAACACATCCCGATCAATGGAAGCTGGAGCGAGCGCGCGACCGTCAACCTTCAACGTCACGCCGAGAACGAATTGTTTGAAGCTGCGCGGATACTTTCCGGCTCGGCTCAACATCCAACTTCAAGTGTTAGTGAGCGCCTGCGGCAGGGTGTTTTTCAAACGCAGGCGACGCCGATCTGCTTGCGATTAGCTCGTGCATCAACGGCAGAAAATACTCTTGGCCACAGTCAAGTTACCCCGGCGGCATTTGCTGGAACCGAAGGGCGATTACTCCGGCCACGGCAATTACTCCGCCGAGGATGGTGCGCGCGGTCGGTCGGGTGCCATCGACCACCCAGGCGAGAAGCTGCGTCACGATTGGGGCCAATGCGACCACGGGCATGATCACGCCGGTCTTCGTGGTCACCAAACCCCATTGATAGCAGGCCACTCCGATGGTCGGACCCGCGAGAGCATTGGCCGTGATCCAGACCCACGCTCGCGGCCACGTCCCGCGTTCCGGCTGCGGCTCCGGCTTCACCCTCCGGAGCACGAGAAAGAAGATCACCGCAACGGCAAGCCCCACAACAATCCGCTGATATGCCGCCGTGCCGCCGTCCACCGAATACCCGGCGAGCGCCGCCGCCTCATTCGCCTTGCGGCTCAACACGGATCCCAGCCCCTGTCCCGTAGCCGAGCCCAGTCCCCCAAGCACCCCGAACCAGAAGTCCCTCCGATTCGCGCCCGTGCCGTGATCCGGCGCCAACGCGAGACCGACGCCCCCGAGGATCACCCCGGCAAACGCGATCTCCTTCCACGTCAGGCTCTCCCCCAACCACAACCACTCCGTAGAGGCAGCCAATGGAGCGGCGAGACAATGCGTAAGGAGCATGGTCAGACGCGGCCCGATTCTCTGCAGGGCGATAAACATCGCCACGTCCCCGAGTCCAAATCCCACAAACCCGCTCGCCACAAACCACGGCAGCGCCGCGCCACCCAGCCCATGCGCCCAAGGCGAAAAGTGCGCCCATATCCCGAGGAGCAGCGTGGCCACCGCCATGCGGGAAGCATTTGCCGCTGCCCCACCGACCAACCGGGCCGAGCGCGCCGCGCAAATCGCAGAACAACTCCAAAGCAATGTGGTCAAAATGGCCGGCAACATGCGAACCGCCCGACGTAGCGGGCACGGCGGGGGGTGACAAGGTGACAAGGTGACAGGGTGATGGGGTGATGGCGTGACTGTGAGAAGGCCCCCTCACCTTGTCACCCCTCCCTCCCCCATTGGTTAATCAACCCAAAGTTGACATCCAAACCCCGCCGCGTAAGCTGCCGCTTGTGAAAAATTTCACAAAGTCGGATGCCATCCCGGCAGACGTCCAGCCGCCTGTGGATAAGACCACCGCACTGAAGCAGACTTTCGAGCTGATCAACTCGCAACTTTACGCAGTCGAGGAGCGCATTCGCGCCCAAGCTCGCGCTTTCGATCCCGCCGTGGAAGGCTACGTGGCCTACGCAATCGAGAGCCATG
>CBHXZU010000473.1:0-5316 GCA_966125105.1 uncultured Prosthecobacter sp. | reverse complement strand
CTTCCTCGTGCACCTCTACAGCACGGTTTACATGGAGCACGACGAGTCGAAGTCCCGGTTCTTCGGTCACCTCTCGCTGTTCATGGTCTCGATGCTTGGCATCGTCCTCGCGGACAACTTCGCGATGATGTTCATGTTCTGGGAACTTGTCGGCGTGAGCAGTTACCTGCTCATCGGCCACTGGTTCACACGTGACGCCGCGGGCAAGGCGGCGAACAAGGCGTTCATGATGAACCGCATTGGCGACTTCGGGTTCATGCTCGGCATCCTGATGCTGTGGGCGACTACGGGCACGGTGACCTTTGCCGGGCTGGGCATGGAGAATGCCATCGCGGCGTTGACGCAAAATCCGGCCTATCTCACTGGAGCAATCCTCCTCGTTTTCTGCGGCGCAATTGGAAAGAGCGCGCAATTCCCACTGCACACGTGGCTGCCGGACGCCATGGAAGGCCCCACGCCAGTCTCGGCGCTGATCCACGCTGCGACCATGGTCGCAGCCGGTGTCTTCATGCTGGCCCGCATCGCTTTCCTGATCGGTCTCTCGCATGACGCGGCCGTCGTAATCGCGTGGGTCGGTGGCATCACCAGCATCCTTGCGGCGCTGATGGCCACGCAACAGGACGACATCAAGCGCATCCTCGCCTACAGCACGCTTTCGCAGCTTGGCTACATGGTAATGGCGATCGGTCTCGCGCCTGATCCTCATGGTGGCCCCGCGATGTTCCACCTGTTCACGCATGCCTTCTTCAAGGCGCTCCTCTTCCTCGGTGCCGGTGCCGTGATTCACGCGCTGCATCACGAGCAGGACATCTGGAAGATGGGCGGTCTGTCGAAGACGATGCGCGTCACGACGTTGACGTTCGCTCTCGGCACGCTGGCGCTTACGGGTTGCCCGTTGCTCGCCGGCTTCTTCTCGAAAGATGCGATTCTTTTGGCGGCCTGGGATCACAGCAAGCCGCTGTTCGCGATCGCTCTGTTCGTCGCATTCCTGACCGCCTACTACATGACACGGCTTTTCGTGGTCGCGTTTCTCGGCAAAGCGCGATCGGAAGCCGCCAGCCACGGCCACGATTGCCCTGGGCGCATGACAATCCCGCTGGTAGTGCTGGCGGTATTGTCCGTGTTCGCGGGATACGGAACGGAAGGCTACTTCATCTCGCACCACGGGGCAGAGCACAGCATGATCCCGGTGTTCCTGGCGGTGGGTGCTTTCGCAGTCGGCACGTTCGTTGCGTATTCGCTTTATAACGGCAAGGATCGCGAGCCGGTTTCGCTGTCGCTCTTCCGCCACAAGTTTTACTTCGATGAAGTCTACGGCGCGATCGTCGCCGGCACCCAGGATGTTCTCGCGTTTGTCGCCAATGGCATCGATGCGGTGATTAGCGCGGTCGCTCGCGGGTTGGGAATGCTGGCCTGGGGCGGTGGTTTCGTGCTGCGTCTTTTCCAGATTGGAAACGTCCAGGCTTACTCGTTCGTGTTCGGCCTCGGGGTCGTCGCGCTAATCTGGTTCCTGATTTTCCGCTAAACCCATGGCTGCACCGAACTGGCTTGTCATTGCATTGGTCGTCCTGGTGGTGGCGGCGGCAGTGGGTGTGATCGTCCATTTTACCTCGAAAGATTGATGAGCGTTCTTTCTCTGATCGTTTTCCTGCCCATCCTCGCCGCCCTTGCGGTGGCCATGGGCGCGCCGGCGCGCAAGACGTCGTTGATATCCGCCTCGGCCCAATTGGCCTTCGCGATCTTTGCGATGTTTGCCTACCACCGCGCTGATGGCGGGTTTCAATTCCTGAGCCGTTGGCACGTGGCGCCCGAGTGGGGTTTGAGTCTCTTTTTCGGCGCAGATGGCCTGAGCCTGGTCATGCTGTTCCTCACGGCCGTCGTCACGATGGCTGCGGTTTGGGTCACCCCAGCCATCGAAAAGCGCGAGAATCTGTTTTACTCGTGCGTGCTGCTGATCAGCGCTGGCGCGGCTGGAGCATTCGCGTCGCTGGATCTCTTCTTCTTCTACGCTTTCCACGAACTGGCGCTCATCCCGACTTTCCTGCTGATCGGCATCTGGGGCTACGGCGAACGCCAGGTGGCTGCGTGGAAGATCACGATCTATCTCGCAGTTGGCAGCATCGTTCTGCTCGTGGGCATCGCGAAGCTCTACCTCGCGTTCCCTGAGACGGCCCGTACCTTTGACATGACGGAGATGCTGGCGAATCGGGGGCTCATTCCGGCCGCGGCGCAAGGCAGTGCCTACATCTGGTTGCTGATCGGTTTCGGCATTCTAATCTCGCTTTTCCCATTCCACTCCTGGGCGCCGACGGCCTATGCAAGCGCGCCGACTCCCGCTGCCATGTTGCACGCGGGCGTCCTGAAGAAGTTTGGCCTTTACGGCCTGATCCGCCTGGCGATTCCGCTCCTTCCCGAAGGTGCCCGTGAGTGGACGAGCCTCCTGCTCGTTCTCCTTGTCGCGAACATCCTCTACATCGGGCTCGTCACGATTGCGCAAAAGCGCCTCGACCTCATGCTGGGCTATTCGTCGGTGATGCACATGGGCTATGTGTTCCTCGGCATCGCCGCGGCAAACACGGTGGGCGTCACCGGGGCCTCGCTCCTCATGCTTGGTCACGGCCTCAGCATCGCGGCGCTCTTCGCGATGTGCGGATACCTCCGCCAAAACTCTCCTTCGCTCGCTTTCACCAGTCTTGGAGGCATCGCCAAGCAGGCGCCCTTCCTTGGCTATGCGTTCGGCATGGCGGCCTTCGCGAGCATTGGCCTGCCGGGCTTCGCGAACTTTGCCAGCGAACTGATGGTATTCTTCGGTGCCTTCGGCAAAGGCGGCGCCAATTACAACTTTGGCCCCATGCAGATTGCCACGGCATGCGCGCTGTGGGGCGTGGTGATCAGCGCAGTCTATATGCTGCGCGCTTACCGCCAGATTTTCATGGGTGAACCCCTGGGGAACACGACTATCGCCGCCGATCCGGGCAAGAACGTCCGCTGGTCGGTGATCATCCTTCTTGCCGCGCTTCTCATCGGCGGCCTCTGGCCAAAGTCGTTCCTCAGCTACATCCAGCCGAGCGTGGAGGCGCTCATCGCCAAGTAGGTCATGCAGCAAGTCATTCCCGCAATTACGCTCGAAGTCATCGTCCTGGTCCTGGGCGTGCTCATGCTCATGGCGGAGGCATTCGCCAAGAGCGCCGATCGGTCGCACATGGCCCGGTATGCCATCGGGGTTTTGGGCATCGTGTTGCTTTTCACTGTTTTCCCAAAGCACGCGACCGAGATCTCGCGCGGCACCTCCTGGGCCTTCTCCCCGGATGATGCCCTGGCGATGTTCTTCAAGCGCCTCGCGCTCGGCACGACGATGCTCGTCCTGGTAATGGCGCTCGAGTATCGCGACGTCCTGGCGAAGTTCATTCCGGGCACGGAACCGGGGCGGGGGACCGGAGAGTTTTACAGTCTCCCGGTTTTCATCTGCGCAGGGTTGATGTTCATGGCCTCGGCGGTGGATTTCATCTTCATCTTCGTCGCGCTCGAGCTCGTGACCATCGGTTTCTACGGAATGGTCGCTTACATGCGCCGCCACACGCAGAGCCTTGAGGCCGGGGTGAAATACCTGATCCTGGGCGCGCTGAGCACCGGGTTCCTCGTCTACGGCATCACCTGGATTTTCGGTGTAACCGGTCAAACCCATCTCGAAGGAATCCGCAACGCGCTCATCAGTGGATTCAGCCATGGGCAGGGCGGGAACCTGCCTGGCAACGAGGCCGCAGTCCTCTTTGGTGTGATGCTCGTCCTCGTTGGCCTCGGCTTCAAAGTCGCGGCGGCGCCATTCCAGCTTTGGGTGCCGGATGTGTATCAGGGTGCGCCGACGCCCGTGACCGGTTTTCTCAGCGTCGGCAGCAAGGCCGCCGGCTTCATTGTGTTGGTGCGCGTGCTCGATGTGTTCCTTTCCGTTGAGGCTCTTCGCGGCAAAGTTGTCGCGGTTCTCGTGGTGCTCGCCGCCGCGACCTTGATTTACGGAAACCTCACGGCCATGCCGCAGGATAACGTAAAGCGCCTGTTCGCGTATTCGAGCATCGCTCATGCTGGCTACCTGCTCGTGGCCTGCGCGGCGCTTTCCGCGGATCCGGTCGGCGCCAGGGAAGCCGTCAGCTTCTACCTCGCCGGCTATTTGCTGATGACGCTCCTCTCGTTCCTCGTCCTCATCGTGGTGGCGCGCCACAGCCGCGGAGATGACCTGCGTCACTTCAACGGCCTTGGGAAGCGCAGCCCGTTGCTTGCGTTCGGCATGACCATGGCCATCGCCAGCCTTGCCGGCATTCCGCTGACCGCGGGGTTCCTCGGGAAGTTCCTTGTCTTCAAGTCCGCCGTGGCAGCCGGACACTACGTGCTCATCGCAATCGGTATCGTGGCCGTTGGCGCAGGCTTCTATTACTACCTCCGCGTGATCACGGCGATGTATTGGAATGAGCCGGGCGACGCGACGCCGATCAAACTGGCCCCGCTGACGCGGTTCTCGGTCGTGGTTCTCTCCGTGTTGATCGTGCTCTTCGGTGTGTGGCCGAAGCCGATTTTGGCGCAGTTGAAGGAGAATCCGCGTCCCCACCTGGAAGAAGCGGGGCATATGGCGAAGAAGTAGAGCAGGCGGTTTCGCTGCCAACGTCACATCTGAGTGGTGTCAGGCGTGGCTGAGCTTTAGTTCTGCGTTGATCTCTTGCCGCTTTAGCCAGGCGGTTGCTTAATTGGCCATGGCCTCGTCGTGAAACGCGAACCATCGGTCGCGGAGTTCCAGGTGCGAGTGCAGAACGTCTTTGAAGCGGCGGAACGGCTTGTTCTGGGAAAGGGCTTCGAACAACCGTGCCTTCAGGCGCAATTCAGGACCGACGTGGCGAAGTGTTCCATGATTTGGAAGCCAATGCGGGATTCGAGCGGCTCGATTCGGCGAATGCGATCACCGAAACCTTCGTCGATCCTCTCGCGAAGTTCGTCGGCGTCCTCAACGTCTTCATGCCAGGTGATGACCTCACCGGTCTCGGTATCGAGGTAAAACTCAAAGTCATTGTTCTCGAAACCGAACTTCAGCTCTTCGAAGTCGATAGCGATTACTTTTGGCATCGCTAATGAGTGAGGCAGTCTGCGTGATAAGGACCGCCGAAACAAGCACCGGGGCGTGCCCATTCTTGCTCGCAAAAGCGGTCGTCCTTACGCTCCCGCGTCATGTCGGATGATTCCGTTCAGGTCGAATACAACCGAGCCTTGAAGCCGCTGGAAGATTTGCTCGGAGGCGTTACGCGTCCGGGAGATTTTTGCGTCAGCGGCACC
>CBHXZU010000472.1:0-5318 GCA_966125105.1 uncultured Prosthecobacter sp. | reverse complement strand
CCGAATCACCCGGTGCAACAATATGCGCGGATGGCCACCGATCTCCACGCCGATGCCGGGCTGGTGGATACGTTCCTGCATCCGCGCGACCGGGCTTATACCGTCCGTGATTGCCTGGACCTTGCGCGTGACGCGGGCATGGTTTTCCAAGGCTGGGACGAGAGCATGCCCTACAGCCTCGATCTTCCGCTCGCCGCGCAGCCAGCCGATCGCGGCCTGCGCCTGGCCCTGGAGGCCGTGTCGGAAGAAGAGCGGTGGGAAGCCGCGGAACTCCTCCGCGCCAACATGCCCGTGCACTTCTTCCACGTTTGCCGCGCCGATCGGGACCCGCGCACTTATCGTGTGCATTTCGAAGGAGAGGACTTTCTGCGTTATGTTCCCGTGGCGCGCTTCGACCGGCTCGTCTCCGGAGATCCACGCCAGGGCCGTCCGCCGGCTCTCGAGCGGCCGCCCGTCCCGCCCGTCCCGATCGCGCCACCTCACGTCGCCGTCCTCCAGGAAATCGACGGCCGGCGCTCGATCGCTGAATGCCTGCGCCATCGCACCGCCGCCGCCGCGATCAACTTCGCTCGCGAGTTCTTTAGCTACTGCTGGCGCCACGGCATGCTGCAATTCCGCCTGCCGGCCCCAGGCTAGGCCGCTCACCTTGCGTTTAGGAAGGCCGATCGATATGGTCCCGGCGCGTTGTCGCTGCATGATCATCCGCGCAACTCTGCTCATCCTCCTGGTCACGGCGTCATTGCGCGCCGAAGAGCCTGCGCCTTCGAGGGGCCCGACTTTCAACCGCGACATCGCGCCGGTCGTCTTCTCGCGCTGCGTGACGTGTCATCATCCCAATGGAAGCACGCCGTTCCCGCTGACGACGTATGCCGAGGTTCGCAAACGCGCCAAGCTCATCGCGAAAGTCACCGCCGAGCGTTATATGCCGCCATGGCTGCCGGAGCCCGGACACGGCGACTTCATTGGCGAGAGGCGCCTCTCGGAAGATCAAATCGGGCTTTTCGCAAAGTGGTTAAAAGCCGGCACTCCCGAGGGCGCGGCGTCGGATCTGCAGGCGAAGCCGCGATGGAGCGAGGACTGGCAACTGGGAGAGCCGGACCTCGTGATCACGATGCCGAAGCCGTATCTTCTCCGCGCGGACGGCCCGGACGTTTACCGGAACTTCGTCATTCCCGGGAATCTCCCGGCCAATCGGTTTCTGCGCGCCATCGAGTTTCGCCCCAATTCCAAGGGCGCCATTCACCACGCGTTTGTCCTCGTCGAAAACACGGGATCGGCCCGGCGCCGCGCCGCGCGGTTTGATGAGCCAGGATTTCCTGGAATGGACACCGCGGGCGCCGGCGCGCTGAGCGCGATGTTCATGAGTTGGCAACCCGGCAAGCAGGCCAGCGAAGCGCCGCCACGCATCTCCGCGCTACTGCAGCCGTCGACGGATTTCGTGCTTCAGCTGCACATGCGTCCCACGGGAAAGCCGGAGAACGTTCAGCCATCGATCGGACTGTATTTCACCGACAAGCCACCGCAGCGGAATCCGCTGATGGTGATGCTCCGCTCCATTGAAATCGATATTCCTGCCGGCGCGACCGATTACGCCGTCGAGTCATCTTACCAGGTGCCCGTGGATGTGGATGTCGCGGCGGTGCTTCCTCACATGCACTACCTTGGCAAGGAAATGCACGGCTGGGCAGAACTCCCCGACGGCCGGAAGCGCGAGTTGCTGCTCATCAAGCGATGGGACTTCGCCTGGCAGGGCGATTACCGCTACGAGCAGCCGGTCTTTTTGCCCAAGGGATCCACCATTCACATGCGCGCCGTCTACGACAATTCTGCGCGCAATTCGCGCAATCCCAACCAACCCCCAAAGCGCGTCACTTACGGACTGGAGAGCACCGATGAAATGGGCGAGCTTTGGCTGCAGTTGATCCCGCTCAAGGCGACGGACGGCGAAGTGCTCCGCGCGCACGAGCTAAAGACGCACGCGCTCCCCGATGCCATCGCCCTCGGCGAACTTTTGCTGAAGAGGAATCCAAAAGACGCCGTGCAGCGAACGGAACTCGGTGCCGTGCTGATCGCCAGCGGCCGGATGGAGGAGGCCACCCAGGCGCTGCAACAAGCCATCCGCGACGATCCCACGATGGCGCGCCCGCATTTCCTCCTCGGCCATATTTACATGACTCAAAAGAACGCGCCCAAGGCGACCGAGGCCCTGGAGCAGGCCGTAAAGCTGGACCCGGCGGACTTCGGCGCGCAGGCCAACCTCGGCTGGGTCCTGATGGCTACGGGAAAGATCGACGCCGCCATCGAGCACCTCGAGAAAGCAGTGGAACTCAATCCCGCAGACCTGCGCCCGCGGCAAAACCTCGAGTCCGCCCGCGCCATGAAGAATAAGCGCTGAGCAAAATGGCACAACCGGCGAGGCTCACGGGCCAGGTTGAAACTGCCGAGCGAAACGAAAGGAGCGGACCTAGCGGAATTGGCGGACCTGGCGGACCTGGCGGACCTGGCGGACCTGGCGGACCTGGCGGACCTGGCGGAATTGGCGGAATTGGCGGAATTGGCGGGACGAAAAGCCGGTCATCCTGATGGAGCTTCAAGCGACTGAAGGACCGAGCCACCCGCCAAAAGACCCATCGCCGGGAAAGCCTCGTAGCCATCTTTGTAAGAAGATGCTGAAGAAAGCGACCAGCACGCCGCCGATGAAAACATTTTTCTCCGGCGCAGCGAAAGGGACCCGTCCGCCACGCATTTTCCGCGGTAAAGACCTCCCGACCCTTTCGCCGCGACTCCTACACATGAAACGGACCTTCTAGACCCCGTAGAAAACTTACGCCCCATTCAGCCCACGATTGTATGCGCGATGACTTCTCGCGTAATGACCGGCATGCGTCTTCCTCTCCTGCTCGCGCTTTGTGCCGTCGCGCGCCCGGCTTTAGCCGACGAACTTACTCCTGCAAAGAAGCCCGCCGACGCCGGCAGCCCGGAGTCGGCGATGAAAAGCTTTGCGGTGGCGCCGGGGCTGCAAGTCGAAGTTTGGGCGGCTGAGCCGCACCTGGCCAACCCAGTCGCATTCGCCTTCGACGACGCTGGGCGCGCCTACGTTGCCGAGACCTACCGGCGCCGCACCTCCGCGCTGGATATCCGCAAATACGACGAGTGGAAGGTGCCGAATCTTTCGCTCCGCAGCGTTGAAGACCGCATCCGCTTCACCAAGGAGAAGTTTCCCATCGAAGCAAAGCTGAAGCCGACAAGCCTCTGGCCGGATATCAATAAGGACGGCCAGTTCGACTGGCGCGACATGACGATCGAAAGCGAGGTCGTGCGGGTGATTGAGGACAGCAATGGCGACGGCAAAGCCGACCAGGCGCGGGTGTTGGCGGATGGCTTCAATTCGCTCGAGACCACCGTCGGCGCGGGCGTCGTGTCGGACGGCAAAGGCGGCGTCTTCTACACGTGCATCCCGGATCTCTGGCACATCGCCGCCGATGGCACGAAGACGAAGGTGCTCAGCGGATTTGGCGCGCACATCGTTTTTAGCGGGCACGAAATGCACGGGGCCCGCATGGGCCCGGATGGGCGGCTTTATTTCACGATCGCCGACACCGGCGCGCGGGTGACGACTAAGGAAGGCAAGATCATCGACAATCCCGACAGCGGCGCTGTCTTCCGCTGCTGGCCGGATGGCTCGGAATGCGAGCTGTTCGCGAAGGGCCTGCGCAACCCGCAGCATCTCGCTTTCAACGACGTTGGCGATCTCTTCACCGGCGACAACAACGCCGACGGCGGCGACAAGGCACGCTGGATCCACGTGGTGCAAGGCGGGGACTACGGCTGGCGGATCGGGTGGCAGTTTCTGCCGAAGCTTGGGCTGTGGCGGAGCGAGGGGATGTACGAGCTCGATATTGGCACTCCGAATCCGGCGAATGTCGGTAAATTCAATGCGGCCATTCTCCCGCCAGTGGCGCATATCGGGCACGGGCCGGCGGGAATTGCTTATTATCCAGGCACAGGGCTTCCCGAGGAGTTTCGCGGCCACTTCTTCTACGCGGACTTTCCCGGCGGAGTGCGCCATTTCGCGCTGAAGCCAAAGGGCGCGACCTACGAACTCGCTGACTTTGCGCCCGATGCGCCGGTGCTTCAAAACAATCAGCCGAACGAAAAAGCTGCGAAGCTCCTTTGGAATCTCAATCCCAGCGACGTGCAGTTCGCGCCGGGCGGAGGAGTGATGGTCCTGGACTGGACACCCGGTTGGGAGAAGACCGGGAAGGGTCGCATCTATCGGGTCTTTTCGCCGGAGAGTGACAAGTCAGCGCTCGCTCAGGAAACCAAGCAACTGCTCGCCGAGGGATTCAAAAAATGGGGAGTGAGTGCGCTGGCTGTGTTGTTGGCGCACGCCGATCAGCGTGTGCGTATGGGGGCTCAGTTTGAGCTGGCCGACCGCGCCAACTCCGGAGAGAAGGACGCCGCGCTGGTAGCTTTGCGCCGAACGGCGAAGGGAGGAAAAGACCTGCTGGGCCGGCTGCACGCAGTTTGGTGCCTGGGAATCATTGCCCGTCAGAATCCAGGTGTGCTGGATGTTGTGGTGGACTTGTTGGTAGACTCGCAGAGCGAGATGCGAGCCCAGGCAGCGCGAGTCCTCAGCGACTCGAAGACCTGGCCCGCGGAGCTTTCGGCGCGAATCGCTCAAGGTGCCGAAAGCCTCTTCGATAATCCTGCGCCCGGCTATTCTACGCCGCGCGCCAAGTTTTTTGGGTTGCAGTTGGCGGTCAGGGCCGACGTCTCCCGAAAGGCATTGGAGTCAATTTTTATGGGGTGCCGCAACGATCCGATGCTGCGTCACGCGTTTGCTCGAGCGATGGCAGTGCGTTACGCAAAGGAACCGCCGGACTACAAATTCACGTTTGCTCCGTGGGCGGGTGGCGCGTGCGAGCATTTGGTGGACGCGATGAGGAAGGCGAAGCTTCCGCAATGCGGCGAGTTTTTAAATGACTTCCCATCGGTGAGCATCGGATTCGCTCGCGCGATCCACGATGAGCCAATACCTGCCGCTTACCCTGCATTCGTGAAATACCTGGCTACTCGCATGGGAACGGGCGACGAGGCTAAGCACATGACCTCTTATGCTCCTCAGACAGATGACGTCATTCTGCGTCGCGCAGTGAATGGCGCTTACCGCCTTGGCACGCCGGAAGCCGCTCAAGCGATCGCTCGATTTGCCGTCGCTTCTCCTGAGGCAAAGATTCCCGAATCCGCCCGCCTCGATGCGCTCGACGCGCTCGCAAGCTGGGGTGTAGAACTCGGTAGAGATCGAGTCCTCGGAA
>CBHXZU010000471.1:0-5318 GCA_966125105.1 uncultured Prosthecobacter sp. | reverse complement strand
GTGGTCGGGGCGACAGGATTTGAACCTGCGACCTCTTGGTCCCAAACCAAGCGCTCTACCAAGCTAAGCTACGCCCCGTTCGACCGGCGCGCACCGTAGCGCAGGCTTGGCGGATGACAAGCGCGACCTGTCGACTCTTGGAAGACTCGCTTTGAAGCCGACGTGACGCTTGGGCTGATCGACGCTCGCCAGAGGAGTCATCGTCCTCCATCTTCCCAAGCGTGGCTGCCGCCAAAGATCGCCTTCTCGAACAATTCCTCGAAAGCCTCGAAGTGGAGCGAAACGTCTCCCCCCGCACGCTGATTAATTATCGCCATGCGCTGGAGAAATTCCGCGAAGCGGTGCCGTCACCGGCGTGGCGCGAACTGAAGGCGGACGCCTTTCGGCGCTACTTGTTTCAGCAGATGAAAGCGGGACTTTCGAAGCCGACGGTGCGCCTTCACTTCGCAGCACTGCGCGCGTTTTATCGATACCTTTCGGAGCGGCATGAGTTGCCAGACAATCCGCTCAAGCAAGTCCAGCTTCCGAAACTCGATAAGAAGCTGCCGGTGGTTTTGAACCCCAAGCAGATCGACGCGCTGCTCGCGGCGCCATTGACGATGGAGAAAAGCGACAAAGCTCCGGTTTGGATGCCGAAACGGGATGCCGCGATCCTCGAACTGTTCTACAGCAGTGGGCTTCGGCTCGCGGAACTTGCGGCGCTCGATGTGCGTCACGTGGATCCCTACACGGAAACCGCGCGCGTGTTCGGCAAGGGGCGGAAAGAGCGAATCGTGCCAGTGGGGAATGTCGCATTGGAGGCGATCCAAAAATACCGCCACGCCGCGGGCGTGAATGCTGGGCCTTTGTTCATTAACAAGAGTCGCCGCCGACTGAGCACGCGTTCCGTTTGGCTCGCGATGAAGCGTTACCTGCCGCATGCCGGCATCCCTTCGAACATCTCGCCGCACAAGCTTCGCCACAGTTTCGCCACGCATATGCTCGACGCCGGCGCGGACCTTCGGAGCGTGCAGGCGCTGCTCGGCCATGCCTCACTTTCCACGACCCAAATCTACACGCATGTGACCGTCGAGCGGATGAAGAAGGTGTACGACGACGCGCACCCTCGCGCGTGATGGCCGGCTGAAAGGCGACTGAGATCCGGACCTCCACGAAGGCCCTAAAGTCGGACCGGGAACAGAAGCGCTCGACGGGCATCTCTTTAGGATAAAGACCGCTGGCCGAGAGAACCCGCGCGAATTGGAGATATGCTTATCGAAGTGAACACGGATAACCACATCCAGGGACGGGCGGACGTCGCTGCCTCAGTGCAATCCATTGTCGACAGCGGCTTGGATCACTTCCGCGAACGGCTTTCGCGAGTGGAGGTGCATCTCGCCGACGAGAATAGCGACAAAGGCGGTGATCGCGACGTGCGGTGCTCCCTTGAGGCGCGGATTGAAGGATTGAAGCCAATGGGCGTCTCGCATTTTGCCGGAAACCTGGAAGAGGCAGTGGAAGGCGCAGTGAACCGGCTGGAATCGCTGCTCGAGCACTCTCTCGGACGGCTGCGCGACAAGCGCGTGAAGCACGAGGGAAGCGCCGCGGATGTAAGTAGTCTGCCGGCGGAATAACGGAGAGCGCAGCTCCGCCGACTTGGCGAGGAGATCACCGCTTGCCGGTGGCGCGCCGAATGCGTACGTCTCGCGCGTGAGTCAGACGCGGCATTTGGGCCTGATTGCAAACGACGCCAAACCTGGCGCGCGCGAACTCGTGCACACGCTGGCGCGGGAATTTCGGCGCCACCATGTGCAGGTGCATTTGGATCATCGCACGGCGGGTTTGATCGGCGCCGAGCGATCGCTGTCGGACCCTGAATTGGCCGAGACCTGCGAGCTCCTTGTGGTGCTCGGTGGCGACGGCACCATTCTGCAGGTCCTGCATGCGCTCGGCGAAACCTTGAAGCCGATCTTCGGGATCAATCTGGGAACACTCGGCTTTCTCACAACGGTGGCCGCGACGGAAGTATTGCGCGCGGTCGAAGCGATCGTGAATGGCAGATACCAGCTGAGCGAGCGCACGCTGCTGCAGGTGGAAGTATTTCGGAACGGCCGCCGCGCGGCACGGCGAATCGCCCTGAATGATGCCGTCGTGAGCCGCGGTGAATTGTCGCGTCTTATCCGGCTAACCGTGAAGATCGGCGGCGATCCGGTGACAGAATACAATGCGGACGGTTTGATCGTGGCGACGCCTACGGGGAGCACCGCTTACAGCATGAGCGCCGGCGGCCCGATTCTCGCGCCGGACAGTGGGGTGTTTGTGGTGAACCCGATTTGCCCGCACGTGCTGACGAATCGCGCGGTTATCACAAGCGACGCGATTCCCATTGAGATCATCCCCGCCGATCAGCGCAGCAGCATCTTCCTCACGCTCGATGGACAGGTGGTGCATGAACTCGAGCCCGGCGACGTGCTGAGAATTACCAAATCCGACCGGACACTGTCGTTGGCGATGCTCCCGGGGATGTCGTTTTTCGATGTGCTGCGGCAGAAGCTGAAGTGGAGCGGGGCGGCGGTTTAAGCGGAGGTCTTTCCGAATCAGGCTGCTGAGAATTGTCCGTGAATGGTTCCCGTGAGCCGAAGGGCGCGTTGCATTTGCGCAAAGATTCGGCCATTTAAATGACATGCCATTCCTGAGTCGGCGCCTGCTCTTCGCATTCGTTTGCGTCGCATGCGCATTCCCGGCGTGGGCTGCGGAAGATAAGAAGAAGCCAGGCAAAAGCGCGCGTGGTGCCGCGGAAGCGCACATGAAGGAGGAACTTGGCGTGAATCAATTCACCACGCCGGGCATCGAGCTGATCTTGCGAGCCCTCCGCGACTTGCGTCCGCTTCCCTACGACGCCATCTCTCGCGAGATGCCTGAGGCCACGCCGCCGGATCGCGCGCAACTCGCGCTGAGCACCGGCGGTATCATCGCAGATGGTTTTCTCGCGGTCGTCGCGGAGAAGCAGTCGCGGGTGGAGAACGCGGGGCGCGCGCTGCTTAAGCACGCCAAAGGGCTGGGCGTCGGCGATCACGTGACGAAGCATGCGCGCAGCATCATCGAGCGCTCGGCAACGAAGGATTGGGATGGCGTGGAGACTGAGCTCGTTGGCGCGCAACGCGACGTGGAGCAGGGGATGCTTGCCTTGCGCGATGAGGAGGTCGCCCATCTTGTGGCTCTCGGCGGTTGGTGGCGCGGATTGGAAATCACCTCCGCCGTTATCGTTCGCAGCTACACGCCGGAGCGCGCCTCGCTGCTCGTTCAGCCGGACATGCTCGATTACTTTGCCGATCGCCTGAGCACGCTCAACCCCGAGCTGAAAAAGCGACCGCTCTTTGCGAAGATCGACGCCAACCTGCGTGAAGTTCGCAAGCTGACGGTCAAGGAGGGCGCAGCGATGCCCAGCGCAGATGACGTTAAGCGCGTGCAAGAAGTAGCCAAGGCTACCAACGAATCCATTCGAACGATCACCGAATGAAACGTCCGCCGCTTGCGGTCTTCCTTGCCTGGTCATGCTGCGGATTGGCAACAGAGCCGCGGCCGGATGCGAATGCGCTGACTCTGCCGACGTTCCTCTTTGAGCGCAGGCATGCCATCACTGCAGGCGTTGCCTTCCTCGCAGAGGAAAACGGCCAGCGCTTTCTCGTGACCGCATACCACGTCCTTGGTCCCGCGGGCGGATTAAAAGTGAGGATCGCCCCGCGCGAGGTTCCGCGCGAAGTAAAGGCAATCGCCGGGCTGTGCCTCGGCGAGTCTGAGAAGGTCGTTGTCGTCGGTGCGCCGGTCCTGCTCGTCGAGGACGCGCGGCCGATCGACGACCAGGGCGGAGAGCACGACGTGACGCTCGCTTTGGTGAAGGATTCCAATGGACCCACGCCCTTGAAGCTCAGCGTAAAGGCTTCCGCGGTCGGCGACCGTGTGTGGCTCTTTGGCCGAATGATGGACCGGGATCGGCCAATGACCTATGCAGGAAAGATTACCCAGGTCAGCGCCACGACCCTCCAGTACGAGCTCGAAGATTCGTCGCTAAACCTGCGGGCGTTGAGTGGCGCGCCGATTCTGGCCGAAGACGGCTCTGTCGTCGGGATGCATCTCGGCTTCGGCAAGATGGACGACAAGCTCGTTGCCGCAGCGGCTCCGGCTGTGGCAATCCGCGAGCGGATTGCCGCAGCGACTCGCAAGGAAGAATGACAGAGGATCGCCCAGCGTCTGCAGCATGGCTCTGCGCTCGCTCGGCTCGGGCTTGGAGCTATTTTGCGACCTTCACGTCTTTGATCGCCCATTTCGTCACCGTCACGCCCTTGGCAGTGCGCGCGCTGACGGGAAGCTCGGTGAGGTCGAAATCGAGTTCCCGAACCCGCGCGCCGCTTCGACCGTCGAGGAAAACATGCAGCTTCTTGGGCATGTCTTTCTCCGTCGCGGCGATGTGCAGGTAAATTACGCGCGAGTCCTCCGACTTCACGAGCGAATAGAGCTTCTCGCGCGAGAGTCCGCCGATTTGGAACTTCTTCGCGAATGCCTTCCCCGTTTCACCATCCTGGTAAACCATCGTGTAGAAGTTCGTGTCGCCGTCCTTTGGCCAAATGGCGATGTGGATGATGTCGCGACCCATGAAGACCTTGTCGGTAACCTTCGAAACCTTCATGGAGCCGTCCTGCATGATCGTGAGCGCGCTATCGAGGATGGTGCACTCCGTGACGAACTCGTGCTGCCGCCAGTTGAGGCCGATGAAGCCATCTTTGCGGTTTACGTAGAGGCGTTGATTGGCGGAGACCACGGCCGAGGCGTCGATCTGCTCGATCTCGTCGTAACTCGTCCGGCGCTTGATGCCTTTGCCGTATTTTTCCTGCAGCATCTCAAACCACGCGACCGCGTATTGGGTGAGGTTCTTGAGATTCGCCTTCGTCTCCTTGATGTCCTGCTCGATCTTCTTCATCGCCTCGTCGGCTTTGAAGCGGTTGTAGGCCGAGATGCGCTTGATCCGGATTTCGGTGAGGCGCGTGATGTCGTCCTCCGTCACTTCGCGGCGGAGTTGCTTGAGGAAGGGCTTTAGGCCTTTCTGGATTTCCTCGAGCACGCTCTCCCATGTCTTCGATTTCTCGATGTTCCGGTAGATGCGTTCCTCGATAAAGATGCGCTCCAGCGAATCCCAGTGCCATTGCTGCTCGAGCTCGCCTAGCTTGATCTCCAGTTCGCGTTTCAGCAGGGCCTTCGTTGCATCGACGCTCCGCTTCAGGATTTCGCGAACGCCCAGGAACTGCGGCTTATCCTCACCGGTCTCCGGATCCCGGACGATC
>CBHXZU010000470.1:0-5333 GCA_966125105.1 uncultured Prosthecobacter sp. | reverse complement strand
CGCCACCCCGGCGCCGACGCTCGAGCAGGGAACTTACGAGATCCTTCGCTCGCGGTTGTCGGCGCGCGGGGCGGAGTTGCGGCATTGTCTCGATAAGCTGAATGCCGATCGCCAGGCCGTCTTCGGCGCGATCGCCACGGCGCTGATCGGAACGGAACGCATCACGACGGAGAATAACTGCACGCCGCGCGACATGCGCCATGTCGGCGGCGGGAAGTTCGTCTTCGGCTACAACGTGCAGATTGGCCTGCGCTCGGAAACGCAGCTCACGGACGTCTTCGCGATGTATGAGTATCGCGATCGCGCTTTCCACGCCCTGCCGCTTGGAGATCTCGCGGAACCCCAGTTCGAGGCCGACTTCAAGTCGCTCTACCGCTACTACAAGGGCACGTCGCTCGCGAAGCTGGCGCACCGCGGCCCGCATTTGTTCATGGAGTTTCGCGTGGGCAAGGCCGTCACGGATTTCAAGACCTTCAAATGGCTCTGTGATCGCGGGACGATGCGGTATCTCGGCAATCGCTTCGACCACGAGCACGTCGATCCACCGCAGCACGAGTTTGAGTGGAAGCGCGTGCAGCGCGATCACCACCGCGCCGGCGCGCACCCGCACATCAGCATCGAGGACCGCGTATTCGTGGAATGCGTGGGCGGCGACCTGACGGTCAAAATCGAGGACAACACGGCCTCAGGCGAAGGCATCTATTCCGAGCCGGTCGAGCAAAAGGACCAGACGCTCGACGACGCCGAGATCTATTACGCGATCGTCGGCAACCTCGTGCTCCTGAAGGTCCGGCCTTACCAGGAGAAGAAGTTCCGTTACCTCGTCTTCAATGAAAAGGTGCGCGCGGTGAAGCGCATCGACGGGATCGAGGATTCCTGCGTGCTCCTGCCGGACGGGCATGGAATCATCTTTGCCACCGGTTATTACCTGCAGAGCGGCGAAGGGAAGCAATTCGACCAGGAGCTGACGGACTGGCGCTTTCATAAGCGCACTGCTTCGCCGAACGGCGAGGACACGCTCTACGTTTTCTACGAGCGCGAGACCGGCACCTACGTCCTGCTCAGCTATAACGTGATCGCGCGCAGTTGCGAGACGCCGCTCGTGTGTCACGGCTTCTCGCTCTTCGAGAACGGCGAGATGGCGGTCTTCCGCGCGGACTCCCAGCCGCAGCGCCACCACGCCGTGCAGATCTGGCAAACGCCGTTCACCGGGACCGAGTGGCAGCCAGCGACTCAGAGCGATAACTATCTCTTCAAGCTCGGCAACGCGCCGATCGTGCGCGCCATGGCGGAGTGCGGGGAAGTGCTCACGCTGCTGGAAAAAGACGACACTTACGCTGGGTTGTACTTCGATTTGGTCCAGCGGACGACCTCGACTCTCGACGCCTATTTCTGGCTCGAGCGCCCTGAAGCGCACAATCTCCGCGAGCCGCTCCTCGGCATCAAAGAAGCGGCGGCCGCGGCACTCGCAGAGTTCGACAAAGTCGCTGCGATCAAACGCAACACCGCGGCCGAAACGGCAAAGATTGTCGGAAAAGCGAACGCCATCCTGCGCGCGCTGCCGACGCAGGCCTTCGACGACATCAGCGCATTCGTTGCGCGCCTGTCGGATCTGCGCGCCTCTCGCGGCGAATTGATCTCGTTGAAGGAGCTTCGCTACGTGGACACCGCGCTGGTGGACACGACGGAGCGAACCGTCGCCGACGCCAGCACCGCACTCGCCGAGCGGGCCGTGCAGTTCCTTCTTTCCCCCGCCGCGCTCGACCCGATGAGGGCTCGCGTGAATGTGCTGAAGGACGCGGTGCCGAAGATGCCGAAGGTCACCGAGGCGCAGAAGCTCGATGACGACATCGGAGCTGCGGCGAAAGACCTCGACCTCCTCGTCGAAACCGTCAGCAACCTGAAGCTGAAGGACGCGACGGAAAGCGCGCGGGTGATCGAGGACATCGCGGCGATCTACGCGGTCTTGAATCAAGCGCGCGCCGGCCTGCGCGCTCGAATCCGCGAACTGCGCGGAACCGAGGCCGTCGCCGAGTTTGCTTCGCAAGAACGCCTGCTCGACCAGGCGCTCGCCAATTATCTCGACCTCAGCCTGACTCCCGACAAATGCGACGAGTTCCTCAACCGCCTCATGGTGCAGGTGGAGGAGCTGGAAGCGCGCTTTGCAGATTTCGAAGAGTTTGTCGCCCAACTCGCCGACCGGCGCACCGCCATCGCAGGCGCGTTCGAAGCGAAGAAGCTGGAACTCGTGGAAGCGCGCAACCGCCGCGCCAACGGTTTGCTCGCCGCCGCGGAGCGCATCCTCAAAGGCATCAAGCACCGCGCTGACAACCTCGACGGCCAGGATGCGATCAACTCGTACTTCGCCAGCGATATGATGGTCGAAAAGGTGCGCGACCTCGTCGAGCAACTGCTCGAACTGGGCGACACCACCAAAGCGGACGATCTGCAGAGCCGCCTCAAGACGGTGCGTGAGGACGCAGTGCGGCAATTCAAAGATCGCAAGGATCTCCAGGGCGGCGGCGGAAATACCATCCAGCTCGGGCGGCATCAGTTCCTCGTCAATCCACAGGAGCTCGAGCTCACCATCGTTCCTCGCGATGACGCGATGTGCCTGCACATCACCGGCACGAACTTTTTCGAGAAGATCAAGGATGCGGCGTTTGAGGAAACGCGTCCCGTCTGGAGTCTCGATACCGTCGCGGAGACGCCTGACCTCTACCGCGCCGAATGGCTCGCATGGTCGACACGCAAGGCGCTCAGTGCGCCCCTGCAAACGGTGATGCAATGGAGCCCGGAAGAACGGCTCGGGTCGATTCGCCAGTGGATGTCCGGTCAACTCGGCCACGGCTACGTGAAGGGCGTGCATGATGCGGACGCGGCCTCGATCTTCGGCACGCTCGTGGAATTGGAGCACAGCCTCGGCTTGCTTCGCTTCACGCCGGCGACTCGAACCCTCGCCGCGCTCACGTGGGAAAGCGTCGCGGCCGAAAAACGCGAACGCATTTCCGCGAAGCTGCGGGGCTTCGGCGAAGTGAGGACAGCATTCCCGCATCGCAGCCTGCCGGTCGTTTGCATCGACGAGCTTCACGGGTTAATCGAAGAATTCCTCCGCGCCGCGCCTTTCCTTGCCGAGCGCCTGGCTTCATCGCCCCGCGCGACCCGCGATGCCGCCGAATACCTCGGCGAAGTGCTCGCGAGCGGCAGCGACTTTGCCGTCTCCGCGGAAGCCGCCGAACTTTACGAGGCGTTCGAGACGCATGCGACCGGGATTCAATCCAGCCCGGCGCTGCGCTCGGCCCAGCGCGCGGCCGCCGACGATCCCGCGACGGCATTCGCGCTCTTGCACGAATGGGTCGATGCCTTCGCCGCCACGCGCCCCGGCGTGGAACCCGCCGTGGTAATCGAAACCGCCTGGCTATTGCGCCATGGCCGGACCAAATCGCCCACGCGCGTGCCCGTGGAGCGCGAGGTCGGCGGATTGGCCGGCAATCATCCGCGCATCGCCAGCGGCAAGCTGCGCTTTCACTTCCTCGATTTCACCGGACGCATGCGCGCGCACGAAGAGACCGTGGTGCCTCGCTACGATCGATTCACCACCATGAAGCGCGATCTGCTGGAAGCCGCCCGGACACGCCTGCGTCTGGACGGTTTCAAGCCGAAGGTCCTCGCAAGCTTTATCCGCAACCGGCTCATCGACACCGCCTATCTCCCTCTTCTCGGCGACAACCTCGCCAAGCAGATCGGCGCCGCGGGTGAAGGCAAACGCGTCGATCGCATGGGCCTCTTGTTGCTCATCTCTCCGCCCGGCTACGGCAAGACCACGCTGGTGGAATACATTGCGAGCCGGCTCGGCATCGTCTTCATGAAGATCAACGGTCCCGCCATCGGGCACCGCGTGACTTCGCTCGATCCCGCCGAAGCGCCCAATGCCGCCGCGCGCGACGAGCTCGAGAAACTCGGGCTCGCTTTCGAGATGGGCGACAACGTGATGATCTGCCTGGACGACATTCAGCATCTCAGCGCCGAGTTTCTGCAAAAGTTCATCTCGCTGTGCGACGGCTCGCGCCGCATCGAAGGTGTGTGGCAGGGCAAGCCGAAGACATGGGATCTGCGCGGCAAGAAGGTCGTCGTGGTAATGGCGGGGAATCCTTACACGGAAAGTGGCGAGAAGTTCCGCATCCCGGACATGCTCTCGAATCGCGCCGATACCTACAACCTGGGCGACGTCGTTGGCGCGCACGCCGAGGCATTCAAATCCAGCTACCTGGAAAACGCCGCTGGATCGAATCCGGTGCTGGCGCGCCTCGCCGCGCGCTCGCAGAAGGACATCCTTACCGTGGTGAAGATGGCCGAGACCGGCTCTGCCGAAGGCGTGGAGTTCGAAACCTCGTGGTCGCCGGAAGAGCAGTCCGAGTTTCTCTCCGTGATGAAGAAGCTCCTGCGGATCCGCGACGTTGTGCTGAAGGTAAACGAGGAATACATTCGCAGCGCCGCGCAAGCGGACGCCTACCGCACCGAACCCGCCTTCAAACTGCAAGGAAGTTACCGCAACATGGGCCGCCTCGCGGAGAAGGTTTCGCCCTTGATGAACGAGACGGAAGTGGAGGAGCTCATCCAGAGTTACTACCGCAACGAAGCGCAGACGCTGACCACCGGCACGGAAGCAAACCTGCTGAAGTTTAAGGAACTCATCGGCACGATCACACCGGAGGAGACGCGACGCTGGGAGGAAATCAAAAAGACCTTCCGCCAAAACCAACTCTTCCGCGGCGCCGGCGCCGACGATCCGATGATGCAAGTCGTGCAACGCCTTACCGCGCTGCACGGCTCTCTTGGCGATCTCCGCGAAGTCTTCGCCGACGTCATCGGCAAACCCCCGCCACTCGCGCAACCGATCACGCTCTTCCTCACGCCGCCCGTGGCGGGAGTTCCTGCGTCTCCGCAGACCGCCAAGGACAAACTCGATGGCGACGTCCAGTCCGCCCTCAAGGAAGTCGCCATCTCGAATGAGACGCTGCGCAAAATC
The DNA here is from genome assembly GCA_966125105.1 of uncultured Prosthecobacter sp. GTDB lineage: Bacteria > Verrucomicrobiota > Verrucomicrobiia > Chthoniobacterales > Chthoniobacteraceae > SXWH01. The sequence continues at coordinate 304 of CBHXZU010000470.1, read as the reverse complement.
TGGGAACTGATCGAGAAAGACAAAGCTACCGCTCCGCCGCCAACGAAGGATTAGCTCCGAGTCTTCGGTAATTGGGCGCCTGCTTTGCCGGGACCGCCGGGCACCGTCCCACTGCCATTATGTTAAGGAAGTAGCGGGGTGATAAGTCGGTCATCCTGATGGAGCTTCAAGCGACTGAAGGACCCCGGGCCATTCACGATCACCAAATTCCGTGGAGAGGTTGTTTGGGGCGTGTTCGAAATTAACGGGGTTCCTGCGAGTGGAGCGGGGTCCTTCAGTCGCGTGAAGCTCCAACAGGATGACT
>CBHXZU010000469.1:0-5341 GCA_966125105.1 uncultured Prosthecobacter sp. | reverse complement strand
CGCGTTTCCATCTTCGTGCCGCGCTTCACCATGATGTGGAGATCCTGGTCGAACGCGTCGCCCACCGGGATGACCATGCGGCCGCCATCCTTCAACTGATCGACCAATGCGGGCGGGATTTTATCCGGCGCGCACGTGACGATCACCGCATCGAATGGCGCCTCAGCAGGCCATCCCGCGTAGCCGTCGCCCACGCGCGTGTGCACGTTTTTGAAACCCAATCGCTCGAGATCGGCAGCGGCGCGCTTTCCGAGCGGCTCGACAATTTCGATCGTATAGACCACCCGCGTAAGCTTCGCGAGGACCGCCGCCTGGTATCCGGAGCCGGTGCCGATCTCGAGGACCTTGTCCGTCGGCTTGGGCTCCAACTCTTGCGTCATGAGCGCAACGATGTACGGCTGCGAGATGGTCTGCTCGTGCCCGATCGGGAGCGGGCGATCTTCGTAGGCACTCTTGCGATTCTCAGGCGGAACGAACTCGTGCCTCGGGACGGCGCGCATCGCTTCCAGGACGCGCTCATTGCGAATGTCGCGGGCGGCGAGTTGCTCGCTCACCATGCGAAGCCGGCGGGTTTCGAAGTCCGGAACATCCGGCGCGCAGGCGACGCAGAAGAGGGCGATCAACGGTAGTGCCCATCTCATGCCACCATGATTTGCGCGACTCGCGCCGCGCGCAACGGGGAAGCGCCCCCTACTTCGCGGTTGGAAATGCGGGGGCTTTCTGCGCTTCCGACTCCTTGGCCCAGATGCGGATGTTGGACACTCGTCCGGTATCATCGAACGAGCCGAAACCAACCCAACCGGCCCCGAACGACTTGTCTTCCGCCGTCATGATCGGCTTCGCCATGTCGTCGAAGTAAACCTTGATCGTGCCATCGCTCGCCTTTCGCTCGACGCGCACTTTGTGCCAGACGTTGAGGCCCCAGTTGTTCCCGTCGTTGGACTCCTTGGAGATTTTCAGGCGCGGCGCATCCTTCACGATGAAGATGTTATTCGCGTGCTCGTCCGCTTTGGTCGCGATGTGCGTGTAATACATGTGCGACGGGTCCTGGAACCCGAACACGACGACCATGTCGCGATGGCCGTATTCCTTCCCGGTCTGCAGGCAGTTTGCCTCGATGATGCAGTCGCCGAACTTTTGTCCCGCTAGGAGCGCGATATTAAATGGGGACCGGTAGACCGGCGTGTAGTTGCTCTGTTTGTGCAGCTCGAGGGCCTTCTTTCCGTCGGCTTCGACCACTTTCCACGCGCTCGCGTCGGTGAACTGAAAATCCTTCAATGCCGATTCGTCCTGAAAATCCTGGCTGTAAACCGCGCGATATCCTTCTGGGATTCCGGGGATTTTGTCCTCCGCGACGGCGAAAGATTGAAGGGCGAGCACGGCTGCTGTGGCAAGGGAGAGCGCTTTCATGAAGCGCCTCTACAAGGGCGATTCACCCATGCCAAGCGCAGTCGCCGCTTTCCTCGCAGGCGCCCCGTCGGGTAAAGAGCGGCCAGCATGCTCCGTGTCGCCATTTGCATTACCACGCACAATCGTCGCGTGGAGCTTGCGCGGACACTGGAGCGCATCCGCGCCCTTTCCCCGGCTCCCGATGAACTTCGCATCGTGGCGGACGGGTGCACGGACGGCACCGAGGAGCTGGTGAAGTCCGCGGCGCCCGAGGCGGTGCTCACGGTAAATCAGCCCGGACGCGGCTCGATTCCCTCGCGGAATGCGATGGGGAACGCGACGACCTGCGACGTCTTCCTTTCACTGGATGACGACAGCTACCCGATGGAAACGGACGCGATTGCTCGAATCCGCGAGCTCTTCGAAAACCAGCCGCATCTCGCTGTTGCAGAATTTCCGCAGCGGACTGATGAGCGGCCCTCTTCGCTCGAGCAAACCGATTTCGGTTCACCAATGTTCATCGGTAGTTACGCCAACAGCGGGGCCGCGGTGCGAACCAGTGTCTTCCGCGAACTCGGCGGCTACGTTGAGGAGTTTGTGCACGCGTATGAAGAGCCCGACTTCGCATTGCGGTGCTGTGCCGCTGGTTGGCACGTCCGCTTCGAGCCGATCCTGCACATCCGGCATCACTTTACTTCCGCAGAGCGAAACGAAATGCGCACCCACCATCGGCATGCACGCAATGAGTTTTGGAGCGTTCTGCGGCGCTGCCCGTTGCCGTGGGTTGTTGCCGTGGCGCCGTTCCGTGTGATCCGGCAGTTGGGTTACGCCTGGCACCGGGGATGGACGAGCAAGGAGTCGCAATGGTGGGGTGCCGCGTTGAGCGGCGCAGGCACGCACCTGGCAAACCGCGCGCCGATTCAATGGCGGCGATATCGCGCCTGGATGCAACTCGTGAGACGTCCACACAATGACGCGGCGCGATTCGATCGGGACTTTGGAGCCACCCCGATCAGCAAGAATAAGCCAGCCAAGCCGGCCAACGCCACGGGATGAAGATCTCCTTTTCCGCGACGAATCCATGCCACATGTGGCCCACCGCGCTCGCCGTGCATGCCGAAGGAGTGCTCGGGCATTATTATTCAGGTTATCCCGCGTGGAAGCTCGGCGCGCCCGCGGATGTGCCGGTCCGATGCCACAGCTTGCGCACCAATGTCGTTTACGGGCTGCTGAGGTACGCGCCGAATTGGCTGCGACCGTCCTCTCGCCGCCTGTTTCTTTGGCAGGATCACGGGTTCGATCAGTGGGTCGGGCGGCATCTCGAAGGATGCGCTTTTATTCACGCCATGCCGGGGCAGGCGCTCGAAACTTTCCGCTCGGCGCGAAAAGCAGGCGTGAAAACAGTTTTGAATCACGCAACCGGCCCCGTGCGCGACTGGGTGAAGATCATGCGGCCGGAATACGAGCGGATCGGACAAAAACTTGAGGCGGTCTGCCCTTACGACGGCGCCTATTTCGAGCGGGAAGATGAAGAATACTCGCTCGCCGATTATCATTGCGCGGCGAGCACCGTAGTCCGCGATCAACTTATCGCGCGGGGGATCAGCGCCAACCGCGTCTGGTTTGTGCCCTATGGAGCGGATACGGGCGAACGGATCTTTACGAAAGAAGGCGATGCTTTCTCGAATGACGGCGCATTCCGCATCCTGTTCTCCGGCCAGATTGGCGTTCGCAAAGGCATCCGGCACCTGTTGGAAGCGCTCACATTGCTCAATCGCCCGGATTGGCAGGTGAATTTCGTCGGCGCGAGACTGGATGAGAGCGCGGCAGATTTTGCGGCTTACCGAGGCGCGACTCCCCTCCAGTTTCACGGTGCCGTCTCTCAGCGCGACCTGGCCAGGTGGATGCGCTCCAGCAGCGTAATGGTGCTGCCATCCCTGGAGGAGGGTTTTGGCCTGGTCGTGCCACAGGCGCTGAACTGCGGATGCCCTTGCGTCGTGAGCGATCGCGTCGGCGCCAAAGATCTCATCCGGCACCGCGATAACGGGTCGATCTTCGCGGCCGGCGATCCGCAAGCGCTGGGTGCCGAACTCGCGTGGTGGCAGGAAAATCCGCGCCGCGTGGATGAGAACTTCACCTGGAGCCCCGGAGCGCGCACACTTATTGCGGCAAGCAGGGCCGTTTTGACCCGATGAACATTTTCCCGCGACCAAAGCCGAGACCGAAAACCGGTCCGCCCCCTCGCCTGCCGCGACCCGATTCGGCGAGCGCTTGGGTGCAGCCCTGGCCGCGTGTGGATGCGACCATCGCGATGCTCGTGGGCTTCATCCTTACGGCCTTCGCGCTTGCGAGCACGGGAACGCGACCGACTTCCACCGAGTTTGCAAACATTGCGGCGATCGGCGTGGGGTGCTCGCTCGTCCTGAGCTTCGCCTTCGAAGCGCGGAGCGGGTTGAGGAACCTCGTGCGCGCGGACCTCATGGGTCTGCTGGCGCTCTATTACCTTACACTTTACGAGTTTCTGTTTCCGCAGCCGTTTTTCGATGCGGAGGTTCGATTTCCGGATGCCACCTACAAAGCGATCTGGGCGGTGCTCCTGGGCATGACTGGCATGGTCATTGGCCGTCATTTCGTCCCGCGGGGACGCCAATTCTTCGAACAAGTGATGACCCGCCCGACGCCACCCGGTTTGCTGGTGGGCTTGTTCTGGGGATCCTTCATCCTCGGATACCTCCACATGCTTCTGGGCGTGAACTTCGACATAGTGAAGATGGTCGACTTCATGACGCGCCCGCGATTCGAACAACCGTGGGGACGCGGAAAGTTTGGCGACTGGAAAGCGCTGATCAACGAATTGGCGCTTTTGCTGTATTTCATCCCGCCGCTCACAGCGCTCATTCTGGCGCGACGGGAGCGTTTCTCCGGATGGGTGTTGGTGACTACGCTGGCGGGCTTCGCTTGGACACTTTTCTACGGCTTCACCAGCGGCACCCGGAATCTCTTCGGCGCGTATCTCGTGACGTTCATGATCGCCTTCGCATTTGCCTCACCGCCCGAGCGACGAAAGCAAGTGGCACTGGTTTGCGCCGCCTGCGCCGGCGCCTTCGCCCTGGCGACGGGCGCCATGTTGCAAATGCGCACAGTCGGATTTCAGCGGTGGTGGGCCGGCGAATACACGACTTATGCAAACCGCCAGAGCACAGCGGTGTTTGTAGACGATAACTTGCTCGCGATCGCCAAAATCACCGCGTTCTTCCCGCAGCAGCGGCAGTACTTGGGTCTGGAGATCCCTTACCTCGCCGCCGTGCGCCCCATTCCGCGCGCGATTTGGAAAGGAAAGCCGGAAGGACTGAGCGTGAGCGTCGAGGAGGACGTCTTCAAAATGAAGGGTCTCACGATTTCCTCCACGTTCATTGGCGAAGGCTACATGTCGGGAGGATTGATCGGGGTGACCCTATTCGGCGTAGTTCTCGGGGCGCTGGCCGGACTTTGGAACCGCATGGCTTCGGTGAAGAATGGAGAACTCGGCATTCTCATCTACGCGTCCGGTTTCTTCGCCGTGGTGATCACGATGCGCTCGATCATGACGCTTACGACCGCGCTGCTGACACCGGCAGCAGGCATCGTCGCGGGCATGTTCCTGCTCAAAGGCGCCAAACGCATTTTCAAAGGACGCGCCGCGCCGGCGCGTCCGGCTCCTCGACCAGCATCGCGGCCCGTGCCTCCGAGCCGCCCGCAACCGTGAAGACTCCAACCAAAGTGGCGATTGTCAGCGTGCTGCCCTCGCCATACCAACGCGATCTTTTCGCGGCACTGGCCAGGCGTCCGGAAGTCGCGCTGCGCGTCTTTTACATGGAACGAGAAGCGCCAGACTCCCCCTGGCCGAAGCGTCCGCTCGCGGATTACGAGAGTTACCTGCCCGGCTTTTGGTTTGCCGCGGGACACGCCCGGG
>CBHXZU010000468.1:0-5342 GCA_966125105.1 uncultured Prosthecobacter sp. | reverse complement strand
GAAGCGGCGTCGTCTGCGTCATCTTTCGGTAACATTGCTAGACCTTCGCGCAACTATAAACCGGCGGTCGTAAATTAAAGCATCCCATTGAATCTTTACGTTAAACTCGCTTCCCGACTTCTCACGACCCCGCCCGTCGCCGCAGACGGGCCAGTTGGAAAGTTGCCGTCGCAACCGAACAATACAATGGGCCGGAAGTCGCGTGTGTTCCGGCGCTTCCGGTTTATGGCCTCACCATCTCTCTAAAACACCCAGCGCAGACCGACGCGCCCAGAGAAGTTAATGAGGTCTTCGTGTCCGAATCGGTCACCATAGTAAGTCCAGCGGGCGTCGACAAAGACGCCAAACTTCTGGGGCTGGAGACGCCATTCAGCGCCTACACCGGCGTGAGCCGATGCCCATTGCTCGCCATCCACCGCAGCGCCGCCGCCCACATAGATGTAGGGCGCAAAGCACTCGATCGGAAAGCGGGCGATGAGGCTGCCGCTGAAGTTGTGGATCGTGGTGTTCTCACCACCGAGGTCACGGCCGTAGAGCCAGGCGGCGTCGACGCCGATACCGATGTTACGAGTAAAGAAGTAGTTGATTCCAACGCCACCACCCCAGCCGTGATCGCGAATCGGACCAGCGTGGGACGGAGCGTTGCCGTCGGTATATTGACCAAAGAGGTCGATCGAGAGTTCCTGATCCTTGAAGCAATCGAGGGGCTCAGGAGCCTTGTAGCCTTTGTCGATCGTGACGGTGCGCTCGCCGGCAGAGGCGACCGCAATCATGGCGACCGAGGCCAGTAGTGTGCAGGTGGTTTTCATTTCAGTGTGATGGTTGTGTCGGTGTTTTGTTCCAGGAGTGGACCCGCAGGTCTTATCGTGCCAAACGCGAGATACTGAGAGGTTGGATGTATCAGAATCATCGAGACACTTTCATTTGCCCGTATCAGCATTGAGCACAGGACGGCTTTTCCTCGTGGGCGAAAACCCTGCCTGAGTGCTGTTCTCCCCGTAAATCGGGAAACCTACTTATTTCTGCATCCACTACTCTTATGCGATCGATCGCCCTTCTATTTCTCTGCGCCACACTGCTTTTTTCGGAAACCCTTGGCGCAGAGACGCAGGCTCGACCCAATGTGCTTTTTATCGCTGTCGATGATCTCAATCATTGGGTCGGATATCTCGGACGCAACAAGCAGACCATTACGCCCAATCTTGATCGATTAGCCACGCGAGGGACACGTTTCACCCGGAGCTATTGCGCCGCGCCAGTGTGCAATCCATCGCGCGCGGCGTTGATGTCGGGACTTCGGCCATCCACGACAGGCGTGTACGATAATGATGATGATTGGCGGACCGTGCTCGATCCGGCCCTGATGCTAACCACGACTTTTCGCAATGCGGGATATGCAGTGAAAGGCGCGGGCAAAATCTATCACGAGTCTTATGCGCGCCGCGCGGAGTGGGATGATTACATGCCCAGACCGCCCGCGGATCCGAAGCCTGAAGGGAACACAGGCGTGGGCGGCATCAAGTTTGCGCCGTTGGATTGTCGCGACGAAGACCTGCGGGAGTGGCACATTGTGCAGTATGGAATCGACGAGCTGCAAAAGCCCCAAGAGAAGCCGCTCTTCCTAGCGGTCGGGCTGCACAAGCCACACATGCCCTGGAATGTGCCGCGCAAGTATTACGACATGCATCCGCTCGAGTCCATCGAACTGCCGCCGCATCGCGACGACGATCTCGCGGACGTTCCGCCCGCAGGGCAGCGCATGGCAAAGCCTGAGGGCGATCATCGCGCGATGGTCGATAGCGGCAGATGGAAGGAAGCGGTGCAGGCGTATCTCGCAGCCATTTCTTATGCCGATGCGATGATCGGACGATTGATCGAAGGCCTGGACCGCTCGCCGCTCGCGAACAACACGATCATTGTGCTGTGGGGCGATCACGGCTGGCATCTCGGCGAGAAACAGCACTGGCGAAAGTTTGCACTATGGGAAGAAGCGACGCGAGCCCCGCTCATTTGGATCGTCCCTGGGGTGACCAAGCCGAACACGGTGTGCGAGCGGACGGTCGACTTCATGACGATTTACCCAACGCTCACCGATCTCGCCGGAATTCCCACACCCAAGCACGTGCAAGGAAAGAGCATCCGGACGCTCCTCGCTGATCCCAAGGCGGAGTGGAACGAGCCGGCGGTCACCACTCACGGTTTCAACAATCACACGGCGCGGTCAGAAAAGTGGCGTTACATCCGCTACGCGAACGGTGACGAGGAACTCTACGACGAGGAGAAGGATCCGTTCGAGTGGGATAACCTGGCAAAGGCGGAGAGTTCGCTCCGCGCGAAAGCGGAGCTGACCAAGACCTTACCTTCGGAAAATCACGCCCACATTTCGGCCCCTGGACGCCAGGGACGAGGGCGGAAGAAGGCTGCCGCCGATGCAGATTAATTGGCATGCGGACCGGAGTTGCCGCGCCGCGAGTGCGATTGAAACTTGCGCCCGACGCACTCGCCCGCAAACCATCGGATTCATTGCAGTGCCCTTGCCTGCGCTCCTCTGCCCTTTCTCATGAACCTTCGCCCGCTCCTCGTTCTCTGCCTGGCTTTCTCGGCGCACGCCGCTGAAGGGAAGAAGCCCAATGTGCTCTTCATCGCGTCCGATGATCTGAAACCCCTGCTCGGATGTTACGGTGATAAGTTCGCCAAGACGCCGAACATGGACCGCCTCGCGGAGCGCGGTGTGCTTTTTGAGAGCGCTTACACCAACCAAGCGGTGTGCGCGCCTTCGCGAAATGCGCTGCTCACGGGCCTGCGTCCGCAAACCGTTGGCATCTACGATCTCGGCACGAACTTTCGGAAAGCAACGCCGGACGCGATTACGCTGCCACAGCACTTCCAGAAGAACGGATATCGCGCGGAGGCAGTCGGGAAACTTTTCCATGTCGGCCATGGCAATCACGAAGACCCCGCGTCCTGGAGTGTGCCGCATTTCCAGGCAAAGACGGTGGCATACATGTTGCCGGAGAACAAAGCGGAGCTGACCCGCGAAGAAGCGCTTTTTGAAAACAAGGGCGGCGACGTGTCGAAGTTGCCACGTGGCGCGGCCTATGAATCCGCGGACGTTCCCGACAACGCGTACTCGGATGGCGTGCTCGCAGAGGAGGCGATCAAGCGATTGCGCGCTGCCAAAGAGAAGCCAGACCAGGCATGGTTTCTCGCGCTCGGATTTCTGCGGCCTCACCTTCCTTTTTGTTCGCCGAAAAAATACTGGGATCTTTACGACCCGGCGAAGTTCGAGCTGGCGACAGTGAAAACAGCGCCGGAAGGCGCGCCGAAGTTTGCGCCGACCACTTGGGGTGAACTGCGACAGTACCGCGACGTCCCGCAAAGCGGTCCGGTTTCCGATGAACAAGCACGCTCGCTTATCCATGGCTACTACGCCGCGATATCTTATGTGGACGCGCAGCTCGGCCGTGTGCTCGACACGATCGATGAATTGGGGATGGCGAAAGACACGATCATCGTGCTGTGGGGTGATCACGGGTGGCACCTCGGTGACCACGGGCAGTGGTGCAAGCACTCCAACTACGAGCAAGCGGCGCGCATTCCGTTGATCGTGGTCGCGCCCGATGCGAAGGGGACGCTAAGTGCGGGTGGACGGACGAAAGCCCTGGTGGAGAACGTGGATATCTTCCCGACTTTGTGTGAACTCGCTGGGTTGCCGCTGCCAGCAGGTGGCGACGGAAAGAGCTTTGCCCCCGTGTTGCGTGATCCGAATGCTGTGTGGAGAGATTCGATTATCCACGTGTATCCGCGCGGAGAGCGAATCGGACGCGCGATCCGGACCTCGCGATATCGCCTGGTGGAATGGAAAAACGCAGGCGCAGCCGCGGATACAGCCGTTTACGAGTTATACGATTACGAAGCGGATCCCGCCGAAACGAAGAACCTGGCCGAGTCGCAGCCGAAGGTGGTGGAGGAATTGCGCGCCATCCTGGCGAAGTATCCGGAAGCGAAACCGCAATACCGCGCTCCCGCGGGCACGGCGAAACCTGCCACCGATCGGAATGCGTTGTTTCTAAAGAGGGACAAGAATGCGGACGGCAAACTGACACGTGAGGAGTTCCTCTCCGAACAACCAGATCCGCAGGAAGCGCCAAAGCGTTTTGATCGCTTCGACGTGGACAAAGATGGAGTGCTGAACCGGGAGGAGTTTGTTTCAGCGGGAAAACCGAAGCAGTAAACGCTTGCGACAAGACAACCGCGGCGCGCGCAGTCTGTGATATCAATCGCGACGCAGAGACGGCCCGACGGATTCGATTTGCGAGTGCCAAATCTGCTCATCGCCGCCTCCGCGCTTTTGAATGCGCGCGAGATCTGCAATTTGCTGCTCCGCCGCGGTCCTCCTACTGGCCCGACTTCACCCGCGTGAAGCAGACAACGCCTCCGATGCCAGACAGAATGGCGAAAAAGATCGCGTATTTTGCTGCGGTGGGCGTGGCCGGCTTCAACTCGAGTGCGCCACCGCTCAGGTTGTTAAATGCATTCACCGTGTCAGCGTTCGCGCTCGAACGCTCAAAAGCGATGAACAGGCAGATTGCGCAAACTACGAAGCAGGCAATGCCGATCCCCTTGAGATTCTGGTTGTTCATAGTGGGAAAGCTTAGCTGACTGAATCGACCGGGCTTTTCAAGATGAGGGTTCTTGAGGGCCAATTGATTTCACGGCACGCGAACTGTAGCCGGGCGGCATCGGGAAATCCGTTTTTGCCATCGGAGTGGCTTCGATCTAGGCGCGGAAGGCGAAACGACAATCACCGTTCGCAACGCAGGCACCGATGGATTCGTGATTCTCGATGCGCTCCAGTTGCTGCCAGAAAAGCAGTAGCGCGACTCCGGAAGGCGCAATAGCGCAATAAGCCATTCGTGCATTCAGTTCGGCAATTGCCAATGAATCTGTGGAGCCGAGGTTTTACTCGGAAGGAGAACTCTCTTCTTCCCTTCCAAATCATGAATGCCGCTGCGCTCACGCCCCTTATCGCCTGCATCACCGCGCCCGTTTTGTTCGCGGACAATGTGCAATTCAATGCGCGCACGGCGGCGAGTGGGAAGTGGTCGGACCCGGCGACTTGGGAGGGTGGGCGACTGCCAAAGGCAGGCGACTTCGTGCAGGTACGGCCGGGGCATGCGGTGACGTATGACGTGGAGAGCGCGGATGCTTTGCGAATGGTGCATGTGGCAGGGACGCTGCGGTGGGCGACGGATCGGAATACGCGGCTCGATGTCGGCCTGCTGAAGATCGCGGAAGGCGAGGAGACGACGGAAGATGGATTCAATTGTCACGATGAGCCG
>CBHXZU010000467.1:0-5358 GCA_966125105.1 uncultured Prosthecobacter sp. | reverse complement strand
TGAAGACTGGCACGGGCACGGTCACTCTGAATGGCGCCAATACCTACACCGGTGGCCTGTATATAACCCAAGGCACCCTGAACACGACGACGGCAAACGGCTTGGGCACGACACCACAGAATATCACGCTGGCCGGAGGCACGCTGCAGTTCAACATTGCGGATGCTGGCACCATCGGTGATTTGGGAGTCCAGGATCACAACATTACGGTTCGCTCCAATTCCTTGCTGATCCTGGATAACGGAGCGCTGGCTGGAACCGACAACAAGATTAGCCTCGGTTCCGTAACGATCCCTGGTCCGTATACCTTCGGCATGCGCGGTTTCGACGCCATGGATGGAAGTTTCACGGGGACGCATACGTTCGCGGGGGTTCCGACCCTCGACATGGCGCAGACTGGCGGCAACCAGACCAGCGTGTTCACCTTCAATGGTCCGATCACCGGTTCGGGCTTCTACGTGACCTCTTCTGGAAACGTGAATGATGCAACGTCTGTCCTCCAGATTGGGGGAGCGGAAGCCTCGCCAAATACTTACACGGGGAAAGTCACGGTGTTGTTGCCGAACTCCAACGGCGAAGATCTCCGCGTAGAATTGAACAAGGCGGACAATGTGACGGCGATCACCGGCGACTTGGAAATCCAGGGCGGCACGGTGCGGAACCTCGCGAATGAGCAGATTGCCAATTCGAGCAATCTCACGATTACGCAGGGACAGTACGACGCGAATGGCAAGAGCGAGACCATTGCGAGTGTCACGTTGCGCGGTGGCGAGTTCCGCACGAACTCCAGCGGTGGGGCAGGCACGCCGGTCATTACTGTGACTGGCGATTTCAACGCGACCGGCGTCGATAACACTACGGGTGCGGGTGACGGCATCGGTGTGAACCAGAACAGCACGCTAATTATTGGCGGAATGCTCCGGATGAACGGTTACAGCCGGGCAGTCCTGGGTCCGACGGCGGCGAACCTGGTTATTACTGGCGGCCTCGAGATGACGGGTACTACGCTTCAGCAAAGCAGTGGCGCGGGTGCGAATATCACTCGTTTGCTTGGTGACGTCACGACCTTCGCGTCCTCGAATGTGGCCCGACTGGGCAATTCGACCGACTCGGACACCTTCACGGAGTTGGCCGGAGATCGCACCTTCAACATCGCCGACGGGAGTGCTGGATTGGATTTCAGCCTTTCTTCGGTGGTTCGCAATAGCTCTTCACCTGCGCTCCCTGGTGGTATCATCAAGACCGGCCCGGGCGTGATGCAGATCGAGGGCGGCGGGACCAGCAACAGCTACACGGGAGCCACTGTAGTCAACCAAGGCACGCTCGTGCTCTTCAAAAGTGTGGGTGTCAATGCAGTGCCTGCCGGTCCCTTGACGGTCGGTGACGGAGTGGGTGGCGCTCGCGCGGACCAAGTGATCATTCGCAACTCGAACCAAATTGCGGATGCGACTGAGGTCACGATCGCGAGTTCGGGCTTGCTCGATCTCGAAACCTTCAACACGAGCGAAACCATCGCTTCGCTGTCCGGAGGCGGAAACGTCGACTTGGGTCCGGGCAGCGTGCTCACCGTCAATGGCGGCACGACGACCGTTTACACCGGCAGCATCCGCGGTGCAGGTTCCCTCGCGAAAGCGGGAACTGGCGTGCTCGCTCTGACGGGCACGAACGACATCGTGGGCGGCACCGCTCTGACCGGTGGCGGGCTCATCGTGAACGGCTCGCTGAGTGGCGCGGTGACGGCGGCCACCGGAACCACCCTTGGGGGTGATGGGGCAATCGTTGGGCCGGTGACGGTGGACTCGGGTGCCACCCTGGCGGCTGATACCCTTGCGACTGGAAGCCTGGTCCTGAACGGCACGTTCTCGGCGGACGTCCTATCGAAGACCAACTACGATTCGATCAACGTTACAGGGGACGTAGTGCTCGGAGGCACCCTGTCGCTAAACATTGGGGCTGGACCTTTCGGGCCTGGCGATGCGTTCGCCCTCATCATTAACAACGGCTCAGACAGCGTAATCGGCGAGTTCGCCGGCCTGCCTGAAGGAAGCACCTTCACCATCAACGGTCTGCAGTTCTCGATCACTTACGCCGGCAATGCGGATGGAGGAGCGGTCGGAAACGATGTGATCCTGGCGGTCCCGGAACCGGGAAGTGCGGCGTTGTTGCTTGGCGGTCTCGCGATGCTGGCTGGTCGCCGCCGTCGCCGGGAGAGCTAGTCTAGGTAACGGAATCTAAATGGAGCGCGCAGTGCTCGGTTATTCCGAGTCGCTGCGCGCTTCGTTTTTGCCCCAGAATGTTTCGATCGCGGTCAGTTGTCGGTGGAGGTGGGCAGTTCGAAGGTCCGTAGATTGAATCCCGCGTTTAGGATGACGCCATCCATTGCCACTTCGTGGCACGGCAGCGTGGATGCACAGCCGCTCCGGTTCGCACGCGACGTTGCGAGGACCTGTGTTTGGCTACGATTGTGGCGGCTGGCGCGGTGCACGCACAGCTTTGGCAAGCCTATGGCACCGGAGTTGGCGCATAGCGGTTCGGTGGCTCATGCACAGCTCTGGCGAGCTATGCCACCAAGGTTTGGCGCTAACTCGTCTTGAGGACTTCGATGAAGGCTTCTTGGGGGATGTTTACGCGGCCGATGGCCTTCATGCGCTTCTTGCCTTCCTTCTGCTTCTCAAGCAGTTTCCGCTTGCGCGAAATGTCGCCGCCGTAGCACTTCGCGGTCACGTTCTTGCGCTGGGCGCTCACGCTTTCGCGCGCGACGATCTTTCCGCCGATCGCGGCCTGGATGGCCACCTGGTAGAGTTGCGACGGGATTACTTCCTTCAGCTTCGCGGCGAGGGCGCGTCCGCGGCTCTCGGCTTTGTCGCGGTGGACGATGCTGCTGAATGCGTCCACGCGCTCGCCGTTCACGAGCATGTCGAGCTTCACCAGCTTGTCGGCGCGGTGGCCGGCGTGCTCGTAGTCCATCGAGCCGTAGCCGCGGGTGATGCTCTTCATCTTGTCGACGAAATCGACGAGGATTTCGTTCAGCGGGAGATCCACCGTGAGCATCACGCGGCGAGGATCGAGCGTTTCCGTGTGATCCACCACGCCGCGCTTGTCCATGCAGAGCTGGAGCATCGGCGAGATGTATTCGTTCGGGATCATGATGAAGCACCTCACGATCGGCTCGCGGATTTCGTCGATCACCGACGGATCGGGAAGGTTCTCGGGGTTGTCGACTTTGATCAGTTCGCCGTTCGTCTTCACCACCTCGTAAATCACCGACGGATACGTGGAGATGATGTCCATCTGGTACTCGCGGCGCAGACGCTCCACGATGATCTCCATGTGCAAAAGGCCGAGAAAGCCGCAGCGGAAACCGAAGCCCAGCGCGACGCTCGACTCCGCCATGTATTGAAACGCGGCATCATTGAGCTGCAGCTTGCCCATCGCTGCCTTGAGATGCTCGAAGTCGGCGGTGTTGATCGGGTAAATGCCACTGAACACCATCGGCTGCAGTTCCTGGAAACCAGCCAGGGGCTCTGCGGCGGGCTGACGCGCATTGGTGAGCGTGTCGCCCACCTTCACCTCGGCGGCCGTCTTGATGTTCGCGATGACGTAGCCGACGTCTCCCGGCCCAAGTTCCGGTTGCGGCATGAACTTCGGCTGCTGCGGCCGAAAGATGCCGACTTCCTTCACTTCGTAGGAGTCATTCGTTGCCATCAGGCGCACCACGTCGCCAGCCTTCACTGCGCCATCGACGACACGGACGTAAATGACCACGCCGCGGTAGGTGTCGAAGGTGGAGTCGAAGACGAGCGCGCGAAGTCGCTCATTGCGATTGTCCGCCGGAGCCGGGATGCGCTGCACGACCGCTTCCAAGATCTCTTCGATACCGATGCCCGCTTTGGCGCTCGCGGGGATGGCTTCATCATGGGGAATCGCGAGGATGTCTTCGAGCTGCCGATGCACAGACGGCAGGTCCGAGTTGGGAAGGTCGATCTTGTTGATCACAGGGATCAACTTGAGGCCCTGTTTCATCGCGAGATGAACGTTGGCCACGGTCTGCGCTTCCACGCCCTGGGCCGCATCCACGATAAGCAGAGCACCTTCGCATGCCGCGAGCGACCGCGAGACTTCGTACGCGAAGTCCACGTGCCCCGGCGTGTCCATCAGGTTCAGCTTATACTCTTTGCCGTCCTTCGCCTTGTAGCGCATCGCGATCGGGTGCGCCTTGATGGTGATGCCGCGCTCGCGCTCCAGGTCCATGGCGTCGAGCAGCTGATCCTGCGCTTCGCGCTTCTGGATGGTCCCCGTGAACTCGAGCAAGCGGTCCGACAGGGTCGTCTTCCCGTGGTCGATGTGGGCGATGATGCAGAAGTTGCGCGTATTAGCAGACATGTCGTGCCTTAGCAAAAAGGGCGCGGAATATGCGCGGGGTGTGCCGCTTGGTCAATGGCCGGTATGAGGTCAAGGCCCAGCCAGTCTGACGGCCGGGCGATTTACCAAGCAGCCGCCGGGCGCTTCTCGTCCGCGGCGAGGTGCGCAGTGGGACGCGCGCAAATCAGGAACAGCAGCGTGAAGACGATGTCGCTGATGAAAGTATTCCGGTAAAACATCCAGGTCGGCTGATACTGCGGCAGGCCCGTAGTCATGGCTTGGGTCCAGCCGGAAACCGTCTTCACGTATGCCGGGTCATACATCCATGAGGCCGTATTTGTGACCAGGTAGAAGAAGAGGGAACCTCCAATCGCCGCCGGAAGCAGCAGGCCTGCGCGGGGATGCGAGCGCATCTGCCAGCCGAACGCCGCGATCACGATGAATGCGAACGTCTTCGCGACGAACTCCGCATTGAGCAGTGAGTGACCGGAAGCCTGCGCCACGCCATCCACAATCTGCGGGTAATAGGCGTTCAAAATGAGATCAGTGCCCAGGAGCGCGCCGAAAGGAACCACCAGCGCGAGGCGTTTTGGCAACAGCGCTGCACCGCAAAGGATTACCGCGGCCATCGGCGAGACGTTGATGAACCAATCGGGTTGCGTCGTCGTAAACCCGAGCATGACGGGCAAAAGCCGGAAGAGGGCAACAACGATGAAGAGTATGACACCGGCGATCATTGGCTCTCAAAATTAGATGATCTTTTAGACTGCTCGCAACGTGAAAAGGCCTGCGACGCTGATAATAAAAGCGATCAAAATGACACGGGAGTAGCGCGTTCCGAGCGGCGTCCAGAGTTGCGTGGACTTGGCGGCTAATTGTCTTTTAATCTCCGCTCGCGCAGTCACGGCTGAACATCGTAGCAACTCCGCATGCAACCCCGCCCGCTGCGCACCACGGTCATCGGGCTGCGCCGCCGCGTCGGCCTGGACCGCATCC
>CBHXZU010000466.1:0-5362 GCA_966125105.1 uncultured Prosthecobacter sp. | reverse complement strand
CATCGCCGGTCGTGCGCGTGATCGTCGTGCTGGTGAGAAACCCGCCGGTCTTCACGTAGTGACCATCGCCCGTATTGCTCGCCTGGTTCCATAACTCGCTGAGCACGAGCAGTTGATCCTTCACGTTCGCGAGCGGCGAGAGGGTCGGCGAAAGTTCAAATCCACTTCCTTCGCCTTTCGGCTTCCATGCGTCCTGGTTCACCCCGTTCGCCATGTAGAGCACAGCCATGCGCACCGGGCGCGCGGCAGCAGGCGCGGCGAGCGACTCGAGGTAAGGAAGCGCGAGCGTGGCTCCGATGCCTTTGAGGAATGTGCGACGGTTGACGATCATTGGTTGGAAGCGGTTTTCGGCACCTCGGGCGGGCGACGATAGTTGAAAGGATACGACTTTGCGATCTCCAGCACGAGGCGCTGCGCCTTGTAGCCATCGGCCGCAACGGTCTTCGCGATCTGCTGCACAGTCAACCAGTCGCCATTCTCGATCCCGCGGCCGAGCGAATACGCGAGCATCTTCTCCGTGATGGTGCGCAGAAATTCGTTCTTCCGGGTCATGAGGAGCTTCTTCAACTCCGCCGGACCGGTGAACTTCTCGCCGGTCGGTAATTCGCCGGCCGAATCCACCGGCTTGTCCGCGATCGCCGAGCGCCACGCGCCCGTGCCGCCGAAATTCTCCAAGCCGAAGCCGAGTTGGTCCATCGCCTTGTGGCATCCCGCGCATTGCGGATCGGCGCGATGGCGCTCGAGCTGTTGGCGGAAAGTCAGGCCGTCCCGCGCGCGGTCACTGTTTGGCAGTGTTTTGATCATCGCGGGCGGAGGTGGCGGTGGCGTGCCGAGAATCTCCTCCATGATCCATTTGCCGCGCAGCACCGGGCTCGTGCGGCGCGGATAACTGGTCAGCGTCAGCACTCCCGCCATCGTGGCCACGCCGCCGCGATTCCGGTCCGTTAGCGCCACGCGTTGCATTGCGTCGCCCTTCACCTCGGGCAGGCCATAGTGCTTTGCGAGCGGCGCGTTCACGAACGTGTAGTCGGCATCGAGACAATCCGTGAGCGGACGATTCTCGCGCAGCAAACCACCGATGAAAGCGATGGGCTCCTCGGCCATCGCATCGCGCAACGCGGGTGTGTATTCGGGAAACTTGTCCTTCGCGGGGTGCGTTCCGTGGTGGAGTTCCTTCGTCCGCAACCATTGGCTGCCGAAGTTCTCCGCCAGTGCCCGCGCCTTGGGATCTGCCAGCATGCGCCGCACTTGCGCTTCGAGCACAGCGGGATCACGCAGCTTTTTGCCGGCCGCGAGTCCCAGCAGGGCGTCGTCGGGCATGGAGGACCAGATGAAGTAGCTCAGCCGCGTCGCCAGGCTCCAGTCGTCCAACTGCTCTTCGCCTCCGGGCTGGATCGGCGTGCTTCGCTCGATGCGAAAAAGAAATGATGGCGAGACCAGGGTCGCGCGGATTCCCTGGCGCACAGCGTCCTCCCAAGAATCGCCCGCCTTGCGCGAGGTATCGTAGAGCCCGAGCAGGCCCGACAGTTCCGCCGGCTCAACCGGACGCCGGAAGGCGCGTGCCGCGATCCACTCGAGATTCTCCTTTGCCGCGGTCCGCTCGTCCTTGCCGGGCGCTGGACGCGACCGAAAGAGCCGCTCCGGTTTCGCCGCGGCAACAACCTGGGTGGCGGCTGCGAGATACTTCTCCATCAGGATCGGCGGGACAAAGAGCGTCGACGCGTTGTTGTCGAACCCGGCGCCACCACCGCCATCGGGTGGAAACTGATCGGCCGGATTGGTATCCACACCGAGCAGATCACGCATCGTCAGATTGTATTCCATCCGGCTCAGCCGGTGGATCACGGTCCGCCCGGGATTTCGCGGGACTTTCTGCGGATCGGGATTCGTCAGGGTCGTGTGCAGCCACTCGGTCAGCGCCGCGCGTTCCTCCGGCTTCGGCTGCGTCTTTTTCAGCGGCGGCATCCCCTGGTCCCGCACCTGCGCGAGCACCTTCTCCCAAGTCTTTGGCTCCGACCAAAACTTCGAGTCTTCCATCAGCGCCTCGAGGTTCAGCCCGCCTTTCGCGGAGTCGTCGTGGCAGGAAACGCAGTAGCTCTCCAGCAAAGGCCGGATGTCCTTCTTGAAATCGGGCGCGGCAATCATCGTAGCCGTCAAAGCCCCCGTCGCCGCCAAACTGGATAACACGATACGCATTCCTCGCGCGCCTATTAACCTCGTTAAGGGAAACGTCTTTGGGGAAAGTTGCGGAATGTTTAAACCCTTCCCGGTCACTGGGCTCCGTTCTCGCTCGAAGACTTCGGCTCCGCGGACTTTTCCTTCGCTGCCGGTGTCTCGTTGCCGGTGGGCGTCGTTCCTTCCCCGGCACTGGGGAACTTTCCCGCGTGCTCCGCGAGTGCTCGGATCCCCCGAGCCGGGATCGCCTCGTGCAAGGTGATCACCACGGATTCGGGCTTGGGAGGGGCGGCTTTCTTTGGTTTCTCATCACCCACCGCGACCGCGTCCTTAATTTTCTCCGGCACCACGGCGTTGGCCATTCGGCCAGTCGGAGCGAGCGGCGCAATCTGGGAAACGTGGCCGATTGCATTACCGTATTCGTCCAAAACTGCCGCGCCACTGCTGCCCGGCGCCCAATCGGTGCTCACATTCACGCGGAGAGACTCCAACTGCTCCAGCGACCCATCCTTCATGCTGCGCCCGCGTTTCCAATAGAAACGGTTGATGATCCCGTTGCTGAAATAGCCCTGCTGTCCCAACGGTTCGGAGAAACAGGAGACGCGATCACCCGGCGCAACGTCCTCCCGGAGAGCGAGCGGCGAGAGCCCTCCGCCTTTTACGCGGAGAATCACGCAATCCATTTGTGCGCTGCCAGCAATGATCTCCGTAATAGGAAGCACCTCGTTCTGACGATTAAGGGCGATCAGGAATGCTTCGCGCATATCTGGTCGGGGCGAGAGGCAGTGATGGCACGTCACGAGCACATCTTGCGCGATGGCGTATCCGCCCGAGAAATCGAGGTGCCACTTGTCGCACTTCGTGCAGCGGTAATACCACCCAATGCGCGTGTAGGCCTCGCGGGCGCGTTTCGCTAGGTCGCGTCCAGTAAGAGGACGGTTCTGCTGCTCCACGAGGTCGATCTTCCCAGCGGCTGGCGCAGCCAGTCGCGCGGCGACCTTTTCGCTCGAAAGTAGCGCGTCGGAGTCCCGCAGTTTCTCCGCTGCTGAAAGGATCTGCTCATTCCGGGAAATCGGGACCTGTTCCTCGATCGGAACGCCAGGCGCTTGGGCAAAAACAGTCGCTCCCAGAAGGAGATAGAAAGACCCGTGTAAGGAGCGCATGAGTCGTTAAGCTCCCACGCTTTTTCCGTTACCACAAGGGCAGTAACGTCAGTGACGCCCCCCAGCTTGCCAGATACCCAGAAATATGGGACTCTCGCGCCATGAAGACTACGCTGGAGATTCCAGACGAGTTGTATCAGCAGGCGAAAGTGCACGCTGCGAAGGAGAATCGGAAGATGAAGGATTTGATTACTGAAGGCCTTCGACTTGTACTCGGTGTTTCTGTGGAAAAGCCGCGCCG
This sequence comes from uncultured Prosthecobacter sp., assembly GCA_966125105.1. Taxonomy (GTDB): domain Bacteria; phylum Verrucomicrobiota; class Verrucomicrobiia; order Chthoniobacterales; family Chthoniobacteraceae; genus SXWH01. Next base: position 1,783 of record CBHXZU010000466.1, on the reverse strand, counting down.
CATGACCAAAGCGCCGGTCAAAATCCGCGAGGGAAATACAATTCCCGCTCTGTCTAACGACGAAATGGCCAGATTCTTGGACCAAGAAGGCGAGTCGCAATCGTGAAGTTCCTTGCCGACGTAAACGTCATCTTCCCGCTCCTGCTAAGCCGTCATTCGCAGCGCGAAGTTGCCTTAAAATGGTTCGGATCCACGTCATCTGGAGAAATCGCATTGTGCAGGTTGGTCCGTCTCGGGGTGCTAAGGCTCCTCTCCAGCGCAAAGGTCATGGGGCCAGACGTGCTCACCCCGAAGCTCGCCTTGCAGGTTTTGCATGTGCTTGAGCAGGATGACCGCATCGTGCTCGCTAGCGAGCCTCAGGATTTGGACGCCGAATTGAAATCACTCGTCAGCCGGTGCGCGACGACTCCTAATCTTTGGACAGATGCCTATCTTGCAGCATTCGCCAAAGTAACCGGGCTGAAGCTCGTCTCGTTCGATCGCGGTTTCTCAAAGTTCAGCCGCCTGACATTTCTGCCACTCGCATCGGAATGATCTAGTGCCTGAATCGGCAATGATCGCCACGGGCCCGACAACGACTCAGCAATCCACTTGAGCGTCGCGACGCCTACTTCGTCTTCTCGAACTTATCCAGCACCATGGTGATGGACTGCTTCATCGGGAGACGCAGCAGCTTCCCGCTTCCGTCTGGAATCTTCCCGGTGAGCGTGATTTTGTGACCCACCTCGATCTCGCGCGTGAAGCCGATCTCCGTGTCGTAGTAGAGGGTGCCATCCATTTTCCCCTCCTCGATCTTGAGTGCCATCTGCTGCAGGCGTTGCGCCGCTTCGTCATCCGCGCCCGCGTTCGCAGTGGTATCCATCGTCACTTCGGCAGCCGCTTTTACCTGGGCGAGCTTCCTTCCTTCGCGCTCAACGTCACCGACATAAGTGTAGAATCCCCGGATCGAAAGTTTGCCCAAGCCCGGCAGGTCCAGCTCTTGGGAGAACGGCCACGAGCCGCCCTTGTTTACCGGTTTTCCCGGAGGCGACTTTAAAGCGGACTGCTGCATCATGCGCTTTACAGCGTCCTTATTGAAAAGCTGCTGGTACATCTGCGCGCTCGCCGGATCGCTGCCGGCAAGGTTTTGCACCGTGGCTTCGAGTTGCTCCACGTCCGTCACGTTTTGATTTTCGTCGAAGACGACCTTGAATTCCTGGCCCACGATCTTTCCGTAGGCCTGTAGCGGACCCGCGTTCGCCGCGTCGGGCGTCTTCGAATCGAAGCTGAACTTCTGCCCATCACCCGCCACCGACGCCTGGATGCTGTCGTACTGGATCGCCACGCGTTTGCTCCGGCCATTCTCGTGCAGCGTCGCTTTGGCCAGCATGCCCATGGTCGTGCTCACCTGGCGGTCCATTTTGATCGAGCCCATGTCCATCTCCATCTCCTGCTTCATGGTCATCGTCTGATGGTAGGTGTGACCGGGCTTGTAGGCTTGATCGAAGACGATGCCATCCGCCGCGAGCGCATTGGCAGCCAATGCGGTGAACGAGATGACCAAGGAGCGGAGAAGACGCATAGAGAGCGGGCGGAGTTAAAGCAGGCGGTTAGCTGTGGCGAGCGAAACGTGCGCTGACCGGCAGATGCGTCAAGGACGCGTCGTGTTTGCGGCGAAAACCTCCCCCGGATTGCACTCGATTTCGATGTTCATGGGCCGGCAGCATACCGTGCAGTCCTCGATCATGATGTGATCGCCCTGCGATGTATCCACGCTAATCGTGAAAGTTTCGCCACAATAAGG